>JAUWNN010000039.1 GCA_030612625.1 Caldifarciminota bacterium | reverse complement strand
CCAAGCCAGGCCCGAGTCCTGACACCGGACCAGGGGCCAAACCAGGGTTCGGACCAGAGCCGGCTTCACAGCCCGGGCCGGGCTCGGGACCGGATGCCGGGTCAGAAGCGGGCCCGGCCTGCGGGCCGGGTGCTGAAGCGGATGTCTGAATCCAGGCCAGTCCGGCCAGGGGAAGGGCAACCATTCCGGCGAAGTCTCTGGGGGATACCACCCCCCATACGGCCTCTGGACAGTCCACCGGGCTGCCCCCTGGACGGGTTTTGAGAGAATAAAGGCGGAAGTCAAAAGGGACAACCTCGCTATCCAAATGGTTAAGTAAAGCAATCCCCGGTAGTTAACGAATCTTAGCATTAAACTCTTGACAACTCCCTGAATTAGCCTATCATGTAAACAGATGTTTACACGAGATAAGAGCCGCCGAGATAACATCGTTGAGTTTGTTCGGCGATATGCCGAGGAACACGGGTTCCCGCCCAGTATTCGGGAAATTGGCTGCGCGGTCGGGTTAAGAAGCACCAAAGCGGTAAAATATCATCTCGACATTCTGGTGAAACAGGGAATTTTGGAACGCACCACGCGCAAAGCTCGTTCCCTTAAGACCGCCTACCAGCCGTATGCATTGCCCCTTGTCGGTCGGATTGCGGCCGGGTCCCCGGTCCTGGCCATCGAGAACGTCGAAGCCCAGGTATCCTTAAGCCGATTCCGAGACTGTTTTCTGCTCCGGGTCCTGGGCGACAGTATGACCGGTGCCGGGATTATGGATGGGGACCTGGTCATCGTCCGCCAGCAGGCCGAGGCCCGGAACGGTGATATTACTGTGGCTCTGCTCGGCGATGAAGCGACTGTAAAAAGATTCCAGAAAGAAAGCAACCGGGTAATCCTTAAACCTGAGAACCCGGAGTTTAAGCCTATTGTTGTGGATAATACCCGGACCGACTTCCGAATAATCGGTGTCGTGGTCGGGCTTTTGCGCAACTACAAATAGGAGGAAATCATGGTGAACAATCAGGTCAACGAAAGCGTTAAAGTTTACGCTCTGTATAATGACCAACAAAGCCGGCGTTTTCCGCACGACCGGCTCAAGCCGATTCTTTTCATCTGGCGCAACCGCCAGTACCGGATTCAGGACATTACTTATGTATGGCGGGAAAACCAGGGCGATTCCGAACTGTACCATTACGCGGTTACAGACGGCACCAACGTCTACGAACTGTGCTACGAAGCCCGGACATTCAACTGGACTCTGTCGAGCGTTTCCTGCGAGGGATGACAAAACAAATCTTTCATGTCGACATGGACGCATTCTTTGCGTCAGTTGAGCAGCAGACTTTTCCCTTCTTGCGCGGCAAGCCCGTCGGGGTCTGTGGTGACCCTGAAAGCCGAACCGTTATTTCGGCCGCCTCCTATGAAGCGCGCGCCTGCGGGGTAAAGACCGCAATGACTCTACCCGAGGCTCGCAGGCTCTGCCCGGAAATCATCCTGGTTGGTGGCGACCCGGCCAAGTACATTGATACCTCAATCCGTATTCTGGCGATTTACACCCAATTCACCGACTTGGTGGAGGTCTTCTCAATCGACGAAGCATTTCTGGATGTCACTCAATCCCTCCATCTTTTTGGCGGAGCCGAGGCGATCGCCAGAGAAATCAAGAAACAGCTCAGGAAGAGATTCGGGCTCACCTGCTCAATCGGCATCGCGCCGAATAAACTATTGGCAAAACTGATAGGGGAAATGCACAAACCGGACGGCCTGACCACAATACAACCGGAAGAAGTACCTGCCTTGCTCGAGAAAATCCCGGTTGAAGAAATGTGCGGCATCGGCCCAAAAACCACAGCCAAGCTCAACCGACTGGGAATCAAGACCTGCGCGGACCTGGGCCGCTACCCGGAAAAGGAACTTGTCCGGCTTTTCGGGGTCAACGGCGCCCACCTGCACCGGATGGGTAAAGGGATTGACGAAAGCCCGGTAATGCCCTATTTGCACGAACCCGAGACCAAGTCAATGGGCCATTCCTTAACCCTTGATAAGGATACCCGGGATATGGCTGTTGTCCGGCACCGTCTTTTGCAGCTTTCCGAACAAGTGGGGCGAAGGTTGCGCCAGGACCGCTATGCCGGCCGCACCGTATCGCTCGTGCTTAGATATGCCGACTTTACCACAAAAGTACGCCAGCGCAGTCTGAAAACCCATATCAACGATGGGCACCGAATCTACCAAATCGGGCTCAGGTTGTTCAACGAGCTTTATCAGCCCCCGCGGTTTGTACGGCTGTTGGGAATAAGCGTGTCCAACCTGGTCCGAGACCTCAAGCAGGTAACGGCATTTGAAAACCAACGCACCAATTCCTTGTTTCAGGTCATGGACGATATTAACAACCGGTTTGGCGAATTCTCTATTGCCCGGGCAAGTCTTACCCAACCCGGGCCCGGGCCAAGAGCAATTTCACCCTCATGGCGTCCGGCGAAATCATCCCGTTATCCGGTCAAAACGTCTCTATAACGGTTAGCTTCGAGGGAAAAGCGATTATGTACCCTGCTACCAATGGTCAGTAATTATCGTAGTCGTCAAATTCCTCTTCATAGATGAAATCGTCTTCCGGTGCCCTGCTCAATGCCAGGTCGAAAAAGTTCTGCATTGCCCGGCACGAACTTGCTGTTGTCACGTGACCGCCTTCGTAAAGATACAACCGTACCTCTGCACCGGCCTTACTGAGTAGCTCCTTGTCATTTCTGACCGCCTCGACCGCACGGACCCCTTCTCCCCGGCCCAGCGCAATGAATACTTCCATCTCCTCAATATCTCCAAGCTGTCGCGGCGGAAGCAGAAATGTATCCAGATGACCGCTGAAGCCTGCAACACCTTGGAAAATATCGGCGTTCCTCAACCCGACGTAGAAAGCCAGGTTCGCACCCTGCGAGAATCCTATCAAGAATCGCCAGTCCGGGTCAATCCTGTAATCCTCTTCGAACTCTGCCAGAATTTCCAGAATCCTTGTCTCGGCTGCCCAAACCGAAGCTTTTCTTCTGGCAACTGGGTCGATATCCAGGGTGTCATCCTTCTGTTTGAACCAGGCAAACCCGTCGTCGCCCTTGAACGGCGCCCGGACCGAAAGCAGGATGAAATCAGGTTCATAGAAGAACCCTTCATTCCATAAACAAAGCGGTTGACTTTCGTCCATGTCATGCCCGTGCAACGCAATCACCAGCGGGTACTCTTCTTCAGAGTCATAGTCCGCAGGAAGCCGGAACGCGTAATGGGCCGGCACCTCAGGGTCAAACCTGACCCTGCTTTCGCCCCGGTCCCCGCAGCCGGTAAATACCGCTAAACCCGCGGCAAGAAGAATGAATGACTCATGTTTCACTGCCGGAGTATAGGAAGGAATGACTTACCGTCAATACCACAAACGGCTGTTAGCTCAGCCGGCAGGGTATGATTACTCGAACACGACTGCAATTCCGGTCGCGGTTTTGTTGACCTCGACCCGGCGACGGTGACCGACTACATGCCGGCGCCACGGCCCGCGACCGACAACCGCATGGTGGGTATCGATGTAAACCTCCCGGTCCACATCGTACTCGACCAGCATCACGCCGTCGGCCCCGACCTCCCGGGCCTTCTTGATGAGCAGCGCATCCAGTTCCGGCCTCCGGGCTTTCTTACCCAACTCCGCGGTAATAACTCCAACTACCCGGTGGGGTCGCTGAATCTTTGTCCGGCGGAATACGATTTCCGCACCCGCGGGCTTTGCCTTCGGAACATAACTCTCGTCGGTTTTGGTGAACCACACGTTGGTGGCGCAGCCTGTCAGCAGTGCTGCGAACAGAACCAGACCGGTCAGTTTCTTCATCCGGCCCTCCTTTCAGTCGGAAACAGGATGTTCATGTCAATTCGCACCAGATTAGGAAAAACCGGCCCCGGGTCAAGCCCGGCCAGAATCAGGAATCGAAGAACTTAGAAATCAGAAACCAGAATGCAGAAAGAAGCAGAAGGAATTCTGACTTCTGGTATCTGCACTCTGACTTCTGCATTGTCCTGTTCTGCGAATCAGGCCGGGTGCAACAACCAGAACTGCTCACCGCCCAGAAACCCGCCAACCACCCGGCCCTGAAACTGCCGGCCAAAGAAAGGAGAGTTGTGTGAGCGGGACATGACTTGTTCCGGGGTATAGGTCCACTGGGCCTTCAGGTCCAGTATTACCAGTTCGGCATTGGCCCCGGGCTCGATGCGCGGCACGGGCAGCCCGAGAATCCGGGCTGGAGCTACTGTCATCCGGTTGATGTAATCGGGCAGACGCATGTCCCCGGTCAGGACCAGTTGCTCATACCCCAGGCCGAACGCCGTCTCAAATCCAATCATGCCAGGCGGAGCATTATCGAACTCCACTTCTTTCTCAGATTTGGTGTGAGGTGCGTGGTCGGTGGCGATTGCGTCAATCGTGCCGTCGGCAAGGCCGCGAATCACCGCCTGTCGGTCTTTCTCGGTACGCAGCGGTGGATTCACTTTGTAGTTGGTGTCAAACCCGGCAAGCGCCTCATCCGTCAAAGTGAAGTGATGAGGAGATGCTTCGGCAGTGACCTGAATACCGCGCGCTTTCGCCCAACGGATTATGTCCACCGTTGTCGCACACGAAACATGGGCAATATGGATTCTCGCCCCGACGAACTCAGCCAGGAGTATATCCCGCGCAGCCGCAGCCGCCTCAGACACATCCGGTCCTGCGCGCAGGCCGAGCCGGGTCGAAACCAATCCTTCGTTCGCAACCCCGTAATCAAGACCAGCCAGCTCACAATGGGAGATTACCGGTATGTCAAACGCCTTGGAATAGTCCAGAACCCGCCGCATCACCCGCGGGTCGGCAATCCAGGCTCCGTCATCAGAAACCGCCACCGCCCCAGCTT
This sequence comes from Caldifarciminota bacterium, assembly GCA_030612625.1. Lineage (GTDB taxonomy): Bacteria > Hydrothermota > Tepidihabitantia > Tepidihabitantales > Tepidihabitantaceae > UBA3079. The sequence continues at coordinate 11,759 of JAUWNN010000039.1, read as the reverse complement.
TTTTCATCGCACCGATTTCGGCCAGTTCTTTCCCGGCCCTGGCCCTGGTGCAGCAGCCAATCGGATGAACCCGGGCGAATCCGGCCTCTTCAGCCCGGCACAACTGGAACCGGACCTGGGCCTCGGAATCAACCGGCGGGTCGGTGTTCGGCATTGGGCAGACCCGGGTGAATCCGCCGGCCAGAGCTGCTTTTGTGCCGGTGGCAATCGTTTCTGCATCTTCATGTCCTGGCTCGCGCAGATGGCAGTGCATATCGATGAATCCAGGTGCAATATGCTTACGTCGGCAATCGATTCGCTGGGCCTGCTTAGCCTTGAGCCCCTTGCCGAGCTTGACAATCTTCCCGTTCTCGATAAGCACATCCCAGATTCTGACCTTGCCGGCCAGAGGGTCAATCACCCTGCCTCCGGCAAGCAGAACCCGTTTATTCGCCATCAGCACGCTCCCTGGCCAGAAGGTACAAAACCGCCATCCTCACTGCGACACCATTGGTTACCTGGTTGAGAATCAGCGATTGGGGAAACTCCGCCACCTCGAAATCCATCTCAACACCCCAGTTTACCGGGCCGGGATGAAGAATCACCACCGACTTACTCAACGCACCGAGCCGCTCCCGGGTCAAACCATAGAGCTTCCGATACTCACGCACCGAAGGAAGAAAACCTGAGTTCATCCGTTCGTTCTGCACCCGAAGCATATTCACAACATCCACTTCATAGAGAATTTTATCCAGTCGGTAGAACACTTCACACCCGAGCTCTTCGATATAGGGTGGAATCAGAGTCGGCGGCCCGCACACCGCCACTTTGGCCCCAAGCTTGCTGAAACAGAGGATATCCGACCGGGCAACCCGGGAATGGGCGATGTCGCCAACAAGCAGAACTTTCTTACCCCTTAGCCGGCCCAGCCGCTTGCGCAGGGTGAATGCATCAAGCAGGGCCTGGGTCGGATGTTCATGGCAGCCGTCTCCGGCATTGACAACAAATGCTTTCAAGCGGCGGGCGAGGAAGTGGGGCGCTCCCGGCATTGAATGACGTACCACCACTCCGTCAATCCGCATCGCCTCAATGTTGCGTGCAGTATCAAGCAGAGTTTCGCCTTTGCTGACCGAGGATGAGGAGAGCGAGAAGTTGACACACTGGGCGCTCAGCCGTGTCGCAGCCAGGCTGAAGGAAGTCGCTGTTCTGGTTGAGGGCTCAAAAAAGAGGTTGACGATAGTCCTGCCGCGCAGGGCCGGCACTACCGGTATCGGTCGCCTCAGAACCTCAAGGAAACTTTCGGCCTGGTCAAGAATAGCACCAATGTCTGAAGGGGAAAGTGTCTCTATTCCAAGCAGGTGATTGAGTCGCAGGGTATGCTCTGCTTTCCTCTTCGGGGTCTTTGCCGGTCGTTTTGCCCGGGTTCGCTTGTCGAGTCGGCCGGTACTGCCGGGCTTATTCCGAGTCATCGGCGGGTTACATACACCCCATCGCGGCCGTCTTCCTCAACCAGGTAAACATCTACCAGGTCGTCGTGCCGCGTCTTCATGACCTTGCCGACGAAATTCGGCTCAATGGGTAACTCCCGGTGACCCCGGTCAACCAGAACCGCAAGCTGAATTGACCTGGGCCTTCCGAAGTCCAGCAGCTCGGTCAAGGCCGCACGTACGGTCCGGCCGGTATAGACAAGGTCGTCCACAAGCACGACTGTCTGTCTGTTGATGTCAAAGTCTATTTCCGAGCCGCGCACAATCGGAGTCTCGGCCACGAGCCGCAGGTCGTCCCGGTAAAGCGTAATATCAATCGCACCGACCGGTATCTCGACCTTGCGATGGTGCTCAAGCTGCTTGGCCAACCGGTGCGCCAGCGGCACTCCGCGTCGCTTTATTCCTACAAGCGCCAGGTCCTTCACACCCCGATTGTGCCGGCTGATTTCGGCTGCCAGCCGGCTCACCAGGGCTTTTACTTCGGGTGGGCTAACTGCCGGCCGCTTCACTTTGCCCCTTGACTGCAAGAGTATAGGGCCATCAGGCAAATGACTGCATTCAGAAATTGGTTATTGGTCATTGGTCCAACTCCCTGGTGGCAGGAATCATCTCACCAGAAGGGAAACCGGTATCATTACGCAGTAGCCCAGAACAAGAAGTAAGGGTGCGATAGTCATCGAGCCGTTGGCAAGGGTAATGAACCCGGCGATAATGACGGCCAGACCCGCCCCCATGATAATGTAGTTCTTCTTTCCCAGAGCTATCTGGGGCCGTTCCTTCTTAGGCTTGGGTGCGGGCTGCTGCTTCCGCTGTTTAGCTGGTTTCTGCTTCATATATTGGCTCCTCTGCATTGTCTGACAACGCAATCCATCTTAGCCGCCTGCTCTGGACTGTCAAGCCTCATCAATCCGCGTTTCAGCAAAACGTCGCTTCAGATAGTCCAGTACAGGCCCGGGGTCGCAGGGCAGAAGCAGATGCACCCCGCGAAAACTGTCCAGAAATGTCCGGCGTGAAAAAGGGCTCAATACCAATCCCCCGGTGGTGCGGAAATAGCGCCGAAATTGGTCCCAGGGATAAGTGTACTTGAAAACCCGTTTATCCACGGTTACTCCTTCACTGCTGAATGTGTAAGTAATGGGCAGAAAATAGGTATGCAGGGCAAGCGCAAGCACCAGCAACGCAACCAGCGCAAGAAGTGGCCCGAAATACCAGAAAGTAAACACCAGGAATACGGCTACGAGCAAGCCAACTACCGCCGTCTTGACAGGCGCTTCACCGGCCCGATGAACCCGCCAGGTCACTGTCGTAGGGTGACACCCTTGCGCTGCGCAGAGTGTCACCCCTGCCTGTTTCTCATTCGCCATTCACACTTGAGCCATCGGATGGCATCCTTCGGCAGACTCAGGACAGGCTCTGTTCCTTCGTCGCAGAACGGTATTCGTCATTCCCCGCCCCTTTGTCATTGCGAGGCGCGCAGCGCCGTGGCAATCTTCCACATTTTGACTTCTGCACTCTGCAATTTGACTTCTGACTTTGGTTTTGTGTTCATGGGCCCGGTCCGGGTCGAACGGACGACCGGCTGATTATGAGTCAGCTGCTCTGACCATCTGAGCTACGGGCCCGTACCAACAGATTAGCCAATAGAATCCGACAGTCAAGCTGACGACCGCCTAGCCGCTCTTCACCAAGTCGAACACCAGGAAATACGGCAGCCGGTAGCAGTCGTCGAGTTCTGGTCGCTTCTTGACCTGTTCCTTTGTTGGCCTTGGTTCGTAAATCCGGCGAATCAGGAATCCGGTCTTTGCTATTGTCTCGCTCCATTCTGACAGGGTCCGGCGCCAGGCCGGCGTGTCCCAATGGTATTTGAGCCGTTTCATGTTCCAGTGGCATGTCCACGCCCCGGTCTCGGAATATCGGTCAATCTTCAGCGCTTTCTTCTCGCCCTTTGCGTCTCGCTCCCACTCGTGAAACGCGGTATTAGTGCACGGGTGGGCATCTGAGAAAACGAGTCGTCCTCTGTCCTTGAGCACCTGGTACGCGCTGCGGAACGCTCCTTCTGCATCCTCCATGTCTCCAAACACCATGCTTGCCGTGACCGTATCGAAACTTGCTCCGGGCCAGTGGTCTCTTGCCCTGGTCGCGTCCATCACCCGGTATTCAATGCCCAGCCGCTGCTTCTCCTCGTGTCTCAGGGCGAACTCAATCTGCTTCTCTGCGATATCCACCCCGATGACTCTGGCACCTTTCCGGGCCAGCTCCCGAGAGAAACGTCCCTGGCCGCACCCCATGTCCAGAACCCGAAGACCCCTGACATCACCGCAGGCTTGAAGCAAAGCCGGCCCATGAACCTCAAGCCGGTAATAGTCGTTCCCCGATTCAATAAACTCGTTCCAGGCATCAGCACCTTTGTTCCAGGATTTGCGGACTTCTGCTTCATCAGGTTGACGATTTGTATTCATGCGATTTCCTCCTTGTCAGAGCCGGATTCGGGTTTGACCTGTTGCAACCACGCTGTCTGTGCCTTGAAATCGATAGTTGCCTCTGCTTCACCATTTCCATACCCCTCTTTGAATTCCTCACAGGCAAAGAGCCACAATGACATTCTGCTCCGAGTCATCACAACCTCTTTTCTTGAGAGACAATTTCAGGATATTGAATCTTAGCCGGTTGTCAATCTGAGGAATCCTTCGTGGTCACAGCCGGAATCTCCAATTTCCTGGAACACGATGTCTCTTGACATTTCGCACCTGCCTGCCCTGAAGCAGCGAAGGACCTGAAGTCGTCACACTCACCAGCATGCGATATTGACAACCCGGTTCCTGTGTGTCAGAGTAGAGCCGAAGGAATGAACCTTTTCAACCACCGGAACCACATCGTCTCAGTGCTCGTGCTGGCCGCTGTCGCAACAATGATGCCGCACTGGCCTGGCTGTTCCCGAACGATAATCAAGGCCTCTTTCCAGGTACATGACGGAGACACACGAAAACCTCTGACCAGAGCCATTGTTACCCACGAGGAAACCGAAATCGCAGCCGCCACAGATTCCAACGGCTATTGCGACATACCATATCTCAAACCAGGGAAACAGACTGTTACTGTAACCCATGAGGGTTATCTCTCTGAATCGTTCAGTTTTGTTCTAGAAAGCCAGGACACAGCTAGACAATCGTTCGCGCTTTATCAGAATGAACCCAGAACCATCATCGGGTTGGTAACCGACGCGGAAAACGGGCAGCCTCTTGCCGGCGCGACTATCTCTATTCCAGAAGCCAGCCTGTCTGCCCTCACACAGTCGGACGGAACCTACATCCTGGCAAGGGTCCCGCACGGGCATCGAGAGCTGAGAATTAACTGCCCTGGATATATCACAAGATTCGGGTTTGTCCCGGCGAACGGAAGCGAAACTACCGAAGTCAGCTTTTCTCTTGATGACACTACCCATGCAGGTGCATTAGAAGGTACGGTTATCGACGCGGAAACGAACGGGCCGCTACCCGACGCGAATGTAACACTTGAGAGTCTTAAAATGGCAACCACAGACCTGAACGGGCAGTACCTGATAAGAGGGATTCCTGCCGGTGAATACCAGGTGACAGCGTCCTGTGATGGCTACGACCCGAGAACTATACCTTTCAGGGTCGTCAAAGGCTGGACCGTCACGGTAGATTTCAAGTTGAGCAGACGAACCGGGCCCTGACTTCAGTTACCGGTTACCCGATACGCTTCTGACATGTAGCTAATTGACTACATGGACTCTGCCGCTAACATAGTCCATAAAACAGGCTATTACTGATGTGGCAACCAAGAAAACCATCAGGCCAGACAGTTCTGAACGCCATTGAGAAGGGCAAATTCCGGCCGGTCTATTTGCTCATCGGCGAAGATGTGGTCCTGGCTGATGAAATCATAAGTCGGCTTAAGGAGAAGCTGGTCAGCCCGGGCCTTGATGCGTTTGATTATGAGACGCTGCTGGCTGACGAACTTGAACCGGAAACGGTACGCGAGCACCTGCGCCAGCCGCCGGTCGTATCCAAACGCCGGATGGTCGTAATCAAAGGCATCACCCGTGAGGGCAAGAAAGACCCGAAGTTTTCGAGCCTCCAGAAAGAAGGAACTGAGAAGCTGCTCGGCTACATCGCCAAAACTCCGGACACCGCAACTGTAGTTGTCACCGGCATCTGGCACAGATCGCTGGACCGGCTTATTACGAAACTGAAGCTCAATTCCGCGGTCATCAGCCTGCGCCAGCCAAGCGACGCAGACCTGTTCGTACTAATCCAACGCTGGGCAAAGGAGCAGAACCTCGCGCTGACCCCTGATGCCGCACGACTGCTCCGTGAGATTGCGGGTGAAGATACTACAACCATCAAAAGCGAAATTGAGAAGCTGGCAACATGCTTTGACCAGAACGAGCAGGTGGACGCAGATGCGGTGCAAAACCTTGTTGGTTCTTCTCGCGCCTTTCGTCTTAAGGAATATGTGGATAGAGTTCTGGCGCGAGACGTCCCGGGCGCACTGGCTGTTCTACGCCGGCTCGAGAACTGGGGCATGGAAATGCCGCTCATTATCAGCTGGCTGACCAATGGGTTCCTGGACCTGGTTGCAGCCCAGGCCGGGGTTCTGGGATCCGGTATGCAGTGGAAAGTGAAGTACAGTTACGACAAGTGGAAAGACACCACCGAACTGAACCGGTGCCTGCAGCAACTATATAAAATGAACCGGGACCATATTTCCGGCAAGCCCGAAGGCTTTGCCCGGCTGGAAGTGTTCACTTCCTGCATCAACTGCCGCGGCAGAGCGGACTACTGCGACGTCTACCGGGACGGCCGCGAACATAAACTGTGTATGATACCCCGGCAGAGAAGAAAGAGGAATGGCTGATATGAAACCCGACGATGCCGCCCGGGCCCGGCTGGCATACGATGCCCGCGAAGTCGAGCAGCGCTGGCAGGACTACTGGCAGAAGCACGAGACATTCAAGACTAACCCGAACCCGAAGAACAAGTACTACGTGCTCGAAATGTTCATCTACCCTTCCGGTGACCTGCACGTCGGGCATGCCCGCAACTACGTCATCGGCGACGTCATCAGCCGGCTCAAGCAAATGCAGGGCTATGATGTGCTCCGCCCGTTCGGCTGGGATGCGTTCGGACTCCCGGCCGAGAACGCGGCAATCAAGCACAACTCTCACCCGGCGAAATGGACATTCGAGTCCATCGACCTCTGCAAGCGCAATATCAACCGGCTCGGCATCGCTTATGACTGGGACCGGGAAATCAACACCTGCGTTCCGGAGTACTACCGCTGGGACCAGTGGTTCTTCCTCCAGTTCTACAAGCGCGGGCTCGCCTATCGCAAGGAAGCGCTGCTCAACTGGTGCCCGAGCTGCCGGACCGTGCTCGCCAACGAGCAGGTCGTCGACGCGAAGTGCGAACGCTGTGGCACCGACGTGAACAAGAAGAAGATGACCCAGTGGTTCTTCAGGATTACCGACTACGCCCAGGAACTGCTCGACGGCATCGAGGAACTCGATACCTGGCCGGAAAGCGTCCGCATTATGCAGCGCAACTGGATCGGCCGGTCCGAAGGTGTGGAAGTGGATTTCACGCTCGAAGGAACCGACAGGAAGATTCCCATCTTCACCACCCGGCCTGACACGCTCTGGGGCGTGACTTTCATGGCGCTCGCTCCCGACGCGCCGACGGCCGAGGAACTGCTCAAAGGAACCGACCGCGAACAGGAAGGGATGGAGTTCATCCGCCGCGTGCTGCTCAAGTCCGAAGTTGACCGGGTGGCCGAAGGTATGGAAAAAGAAGGGTTCTTCACCGGTCGCTACGCGGTCAATCCGGTCAATGGCGGCAGAGTGCCGATTTACATCGCCGATTTCGTGCTCGCTTCGTACGGCACCGGCATGATCATGGCCGTGCCCGGTCACGACCAGCGCGACTTCGAGTTCGCCCGCAAGTACAACATCCCGGTCAAGGTCGTCATTCAGGGGTCAGGGGCTGGACCCCAATCCCCAACCCCTAATCCCCAATCCCTGACCCAGGCCTACACCGAGGACGGCACGATGACCAATTCCGGCCCGTTCGACGGCACTGTCGCCGGCAAGGGCGAAGCCGGGCAGAAAGGCATCGAGAAAGTCAACGACTGGCTCGAAGAAAAGGGCTTGGGCCGGCGTACGGTCAACTTCCGGCTCAAGGACTGGCTCATTTCCCGCCAGCGGTACTGGGGCACGCCGATTCCAATGGTCCATTGCGACAAGTGCGGCATCGTGCCGGTGCCCGAAGAAGACCTGCCGGTCATCCTTCCGCTCCGTGTTCAGGACTTCAAACCCAAAGGTACGTCGGTGCTCGCGTCCGTGCCCGGGTTCTACGAAACTGACTGCCCGAAGTGCGGCGGTCCGGCGCACCGGGACCCGGACACCATGGATACCTTTGTGAACTCATCCTGGTACATGGTGCGTTACACCGACCCGAAGAACGACAAGCTGCCTTTCGGGAAGCAGGCCGCTGACACCTGGATGCCGATTGACGAGTACACCGGCAACATGGAACATGCCTGCGGGCACCTGATATTCTTCCGGTTCTTCACCCGGGCAATGCACGATATGGGCATGCTCTCGGTGAAAGAACCCTGCAAGACCTTTCACACGGAAGGAATGGTGTCACTCCGAACCACGGGTCCGGACGGCAAGCCGGTCAGCAAGGGCATGGCCAGCTCCAGGGAAATCGGGGTGTGGGTCGGGCCGTTCACCGAGGAGTACGGGGCCGACATCGCCCGGCTCGCGCTCCTGTTTGCCGCGCCTCCGGAAAAGGACATGGAATGGTCCGACGACCTGGTCACCGGTGTCACCCGGTTCCTGAACCGGCTCTGGCACCTGCACGAGGAACATGGCGACGCGGGTGCATTTGACCCGCCGGACACTGCGAAGCTTGCGGGCGCTGAGAAGGAGCTGTACATCCGGCTCAACCAGACCATCCGTAAAGTAGTCGCGGATTCCGAGGCGTTCCAGTACAACACCGCGATTGCGGCCCAGATGGAGTTCCTCAATGACCTGTACGGGTTCGAGAACACGGAATCGCCGGTGTTCGGATTTGCGCTCGGCCGGCTCATCTACCTGCTCGCACCGTTCGCCCCGCACCTCGCCGAGGAACTCTGGCACCGGGCGAAACCGGATGCCGGTTCGCTCTTCGATGAGCGGTTCCCGTCCTGGGACGAGAAGTTCACCACGTTCGACATGATGACCATCCCGGTCCAGGTCAACGGCAAACTCAGGGCCCGGCTTGAAGTCCCCCGCACCGCGAGCGAAGAAGAAATCAGGAAGCTTGCGCTTGCCGACCCGGGCGTCGCCGAACACATCGGCGGGAAGGACGTGAAGAAAGTCATCTACGTCAAAGGCCGGCTGGTCAGTGTCGTCACCGGAAAGGACAGGAAGTGACCACGGACTCCACCCGCTGATGCCCATGCGCACATCTTCTTCCCTCTTTCCTCTGCCTATCTGTGTTCATCTGTGGTTCACTTCCTCCCTCCTCTCTCTTCCTTCCTCTCTCCTCCGTCCTTCCCCTCGGACCCTTGAACCCTGGGTCCCTTTCCTCCTGATGGACCGGGTCCTGGTCCTCGACTTCGGGTCCCAGTACAACCAGTTGATTTGCCGCCGGGTCAGAGAACTCAAGGTCTATTCTGAGGTTGTCCCCTACAACATCAGCTCGAAGGAAATCAGAAAACGGCAGCCCTGTGCGCTTATCCTCTCAGGTGGGCCGGCGAGTGTCAGGAAGAAAAGGCCACCGAAACCACACCCTGGTATCTATCAACTCGGCATTCCAATCCTCGGCATATGCTATGGAATACAGGTGACCGCCCAGATGCTCGGCGGTAAAGTGGCAGGCGGCCACAATCGGGAATACGGTCCGGCCCAACTGCAACGGCTCACCGGCAGTTTCCTTTTTCAGGGTCTACCCGCACGCTCGCAGGTCTGGATGAGCCACGGCGACCACCTTGCCAAGCTGCCCCCAGGATTCAAACCAATCGGCCGCACCGAATTAATCCCTTATGCCGCAGTCAGCGACGAATCCAGAGAAATCTACGGAGTCCAGTTCCATCCCGAAGTCGCGCACACCATTCACGGCCGGGATATCCTCGCCAACTTCCTGTTCCGCATCGCCCAGTGCCGTACCGACTGGACCATGCGTTCTTTCATCGCCGAGAAAACGGGTTCAATCCGCGCGATGGTCGGTAGGGAAAAGGTACTCTGCGCTGTCTCCGGCGGTGTTGACTCCTCGGTTATGGCAACGCTTCTATACCGGGCTCTCGGCAATCAATTGGTTACGGTCTTCGTGGACAACGGCCTCCTGCGCAAGAACGAGGCCGAAGCAGTCCGCAAAGTGCTCGGCAGGCGGTTCCGCCTTCACTTTATCGACGCTGGGAAGACGTTCCTGGACCGGCTGCGCGGAGTTCAGGACCCGGAGAAGAAACGCCGCATCATCGGCCGCGAATTCATCAAAGTCTTTGAACAAGCAGCCGAACGATACGGCCCGATTCGCTTCCTGGCCCAGGGAACGCTTTACCCTGACCTTATCGAATCCCGCTCCGCTTTTGGCGGACCTTCAGCCACGATCAAAACCCATCACAATGTTGGCGGCCTGCCCAAACGGATGAAACTGAAACTGGTCGAACCGCTCAGAGAGCTATTCAAAGACGAAGTGCGCGAACTGGGCAAGGCGCTGAGATTACCCAAAATGCTCCTGCGGCGCCATCCGTTTCCCGGTCCCGGGCTCGCGGTCCGAATCCTCGGCTCAGTAACCCGGGAACGAGTCTGCATGCTGCGGCAGGCCGACCACATCTTCATTTCTGAGCTGCGCAAGTCCGGCCTCTACGACGAAGTCTGGCAGGCACTGGCCGTGCTCCTGCCGGTAAGAACCGTTGGCGTGATGGGCGACGAACGCACCTATGAAAATGCAGTTGTATTGCGCGCGGTCACATCCACCGATGCGATGACCGCGGATTGGGCCAGATTGCCCGAGGGTCTCCTAAGCCGGGTATCCAATCGCATCATCAACGAAGTCAAAGGAATCAACCGCGTCACCTACGACATCAGTTCCAAGCCGCCTTCCACCATCGAATGGGAATAGGCCGTGATTATCCAAGGCAAAATGCAAAGTGCAAATATCAAAAGTCAAAACGTGCATCAGCACTTTTACTTTTGCGTTGGACCACGCTTTGCGCCGTCCTTTGACATCTGTCTTGCAAGAGCTTATATTCTCAACCGGCAGAAGTTGCCGGCAAAGGAGTATTATATGTTAAGACGTTCGTGGATTTCCTGCCTTTTGGTCCTGGTCGCAATCCATTGCGGCAGGACGGATTTTGAGGCAAAGCTGATTCTTTCCATCCCGCGCTTGGTCGATGGTGAAACCAGCACCTATCGGGTTTCGGCCCGAGGCGATTCGGTCGGCACCTATACCGCTTCTCTCCGGCACGCCGTAGTCAACGAGGCACCGGCTTATGAACTGACCCTGATAACCCGCACCACTACCGGGGCTGTTGAAACAATCGATTCATCGCTGGTCTATACCAGTCGTACCGACCTGACACCGCTCAGTTCGTTCCGGTTCGTCAAGACCGGCTCGGCCCTTTTTACCACCGCAGCCAACTACAGCCGCCGTTCGGTCGCAGTAAGCGCCTATGCCAGCGGCGAGGAAAAACAGAAACTGCTGCCTTATGAACCCAGAACCTTTGATATTGACCAGCTCACTTTTCTGGGTCGGGCCCTGAAATTCGAGCCTGGAAAGCCGGTTAGGATAAATATCATCAATACCATGGGACCTCCTCTTGGCGGTGCTGTAGTCGAAGCTGAGTTTGTATTCAAGGGCGACGAGACCATTACTGTGCCGGCCGGTGTTTTCGACTGCCGGAAACTGGTACTCCGGCGCCCTGGTGGCAATGTCGAGCTCTGGTATGAAACAGCCCCTGCTAAAAGGCTCATCCGCTACCGCGCGACCGACTCTGGAGTAACAATGGAACTCCTGCCGGCCCAGGCTTCGGGGAGGTAAGCCGCAAGGTCTACCAATCCGCTGACCCCTGTCCGCCATCCGAACTTTGCCTTCTGACTTCTTCCTTCTTTGTGTCCTTGGTGCCTTATATGTTATACTGGGTGCATGAGGCTCATGAAGTACAATTGTGGGACGCTGTAATGAAAACGGAAAGTTGTGACCCCGCCGGGAAGAAGACCATTGTGCCTTTATGGTTCGACCATCACACAAAGATTGTCTCTCCCGGCGGTAATGGTGCGGAAGG
>JAUWNN010000267.1 GCA_030612625.1 Caldifarciminota bacterium | reverse complement strand
ACGCACACAATGCCAGCCCGCTGAGCACAAGCATCAGCTTGCGCAGCAGGCTTAACGGCGCGGTAACACTGATGTCGTGAGTGCCGGCCGGACACCTGAACCAGATGAAATGGTCCTTGGTTTCTGAAAACCGGACCGGCCGGTCATCCAGCATGATTCTCAACTCCGGATAATAGCTCAAAGCCAGCCTCAGAAAACAATCAGCACTTGTCTGGACTCTGATGTTCACAAAAGAATTCTCCACCCTGGATTCCAGAACCCGGACACCAGGCATACCAGGAAGCGAATCATGAGCCTGGTCTTCTTTAGCCGGGATGAAACTGATATGGTTGTTGTCAAGCTCAATCTCAACCGCATCCAGCAGCTCTTGCCAGTCATCTGCTATGCCGATGGTTCGCGCCATGACTACGTTCTCACAAGCCACCGGCTTGACAACGCTGCTTGCCAGAACCAGGCCGGCACCGGTCGGCCCGAAAGCCAGCGGCGGCTCCCGGTCTGCCCTCACAAACCGGTCGTCCCAGTCCACCCCTTGTTTCATCGCCAGGTAGAACGTGCCCTCATCCGACCCTACCAGAGTCGGCAGCGCTATAATATGGGTCAGACCCATCAGCGCGAAAGCCTTCCGACAGGCCGGTGTCAGTTCCGTGGTTGTCGAATCATCCAGCTCAGCCGAAATCAGGTTTGCAAAAGGACACACATAGAGCATTGACCAAGGTGCAAACTGGTGGTACGGCGGTCCGAGTGGCCCGGGCATCCCGCCGAACAGGAAACCGAGCGCAGGGTATGTGCCAAGCCTGCGGAAGTCGTCAACACAGTCCTTGTGATAGTGCAGGTCCAGGACCTTGGATGGATTCTGTTTGGAAAGAACCTGGTACACTTCGCGCCGCAGCGGCAGGAACCTGTCCACAGAATGGTAGCGAACCCTGAGCAACCTGGGCAGACAGTCCACTGCAATCACAGCAAGAAACACCAGCAACACTATCATCTGCCTGGAGCGGGAATTGGCCAGCCTCTTGTAAAGCAGCGCATATCCTGAGCCGGCCAGCACCGCCCCGAAGAAAACAAAGAACACCAGGAACCGCACCGGCGGCAGGCCCGCGGTCAGAAACCTCGGTCCGAACTCCAACCTCGGAGCAACAAAGCACAGCGCCAGGCTGAGCACAAGACCGATAAGCACAGGAGTCTGAGCCGCCCTGAGCTTTCGGGAAAAGAGAACCGCGACCACTGACAAAAGTATCAGGACAACATTGCTCAGACCCAGATAAGCACCGGCATATCCCCCGCCCCTGGCTCCCGGATTCAGCAGAGCTGCCAGGTCCGGGGTTCCGAGTCTGACCACCGGCTGGGGAAACAGATGGCTGCGAAATCCAGCCAGAAATGGAATCAGAAAGAATGCGGCAATACCAATCGCACCCAGACCAGCCACTCCGAGGAAAACCGGCAACCGGCTCCTTGCTCTCTTCGCCCGGCTGGACCGCGCCTTGAGCCTGAACACCAGCACGACAAGCAGGAAAAACGCAGCAAAAGCAGCATAAAAGATGTGTGAAACAACCGCCAACCCGAGCAGCAAAGCCAGCAGCACGCTGTCCCTGAGACTCGGTCGCTCCACGACTTTCTCAAAGGCAAGAAACATCAACGGCAATAAGAGATAGATCAACGCCTGAGGATAGTTGGCACCAATCGCTATATACAGCACCCGCCAGGGAATCAAGAGATAAACCAGTGTGCCGACCGCGGCACTATGAATACCTCCGGTCCTGTGCTTCAGATACAGATACATGGCCCAGCCTGAAACAAGGTGGAGGCCAAAAAGCAGGAGCTTCAGCGCCAGCACCAGATTCCCGGCCGTGACCAGAGTCAGAACCCCGCTCACAAAAGCGAACAGCGGGCTGTAGAACTGCAGGTGCGGATAACCCGAATAGAACATGAAAGTGTAGAAAGGCGAGAACCCCTGTTTCAGGGACTGATAGACAATCTGCTGTCGTGAAAGATGGGGCCAGACATCAATCGTTGTCGGATGGCCCGGCGCAAGAAAAGCATACCCGGACAGGATTGCTGCAAGCGCCAGCAACACGACCGGCATCCAGGTCGAGCTTCTGCTGCGCTTTACTCCAGGCTGCTTGCCCTTCGGCATTGGCCAGCTTAGTCGGTTAGCCGATGCCAGTCAAGCTGTAACAAGTCAAAACGCCGCCCTGACTTGTGCAGGGCCGAGGGATTGTCCCTTTGCATGCCGGGACTGCCCTCGGCCTGTGACGCTGCCGTTCTACCGCCGCAGGAAATAGACCCTCTCCTTACTCCTCTCCCTTGAAGGAAGAAGTCAGGGTAAGGGTGAACAACCATCCTCGCGTCAGCGCTGAACAACGACTTTGGTAACCTTGGCAGCTTCATCCTTCATCCTTCCGCCTTCAGCCTTCAGGAAGTATACGCCCGGGGCCAGATGCCGGACGTCGTTTGCGCCGGGCGTAAGCTCCATTACCTTGCGGCCGGAGATGTCGAGCAGGACGCACGACGCACCACGCTTGACGCCGGACGCCTCGGGCAGGAACAAACAGCCGCGGATGATGGTTGCGGTCAAGGGTCGGCGGGTCGCGTTTGCTGGCTTGTCTTCGACTCCGACGTATGGTTTTATGCGGTACACCGGGTAGCCCGCGAGGTTGCCGGTAAACGGAGTACCGAGCCCGAGGTTGTTCGTGGTCGCGGCCTGGGTTTCGAGCGGGACCGCGCAGAGGAAGTTCTCACCCATCCGGAGCGTGTCAGTGCCGAATGCCCAGTCCCACTGCCACTGAATCGAGTCCGTGCCCTGGCCGGAAACAACCTCGGCCCATTCCCATGCCTGGTGCGCGGTATGGACCTGGACCATGGCCCCGAGCATCCGGGTCGAGTTCGGGGTCCAGCGGTTGACCGCTTTGCCGGTGATGACCGGGTTTGACACCTGGGTCGTGTCACCGGGCAGACGGTTGAACCCGGCTTTGACATCAGTGTCCCATACCCGCACCGGGTCGATTGCGACCACGTGGTCGGCGTCCCGGTCAACAACGTAGGCGATCCCGGTGACCGGGTTGACCGTCACGTCGTAGAGATACTGGCCGGATACGTGGACGTCGAAGCTGCTGTTGGTCGCGCCGTCGATGACCGTTACGTAGTCCTGGCCGTAGGCCGCTACGTAGATAGTATTCCGCACCTGGTCTACAGCAACCGCATTCGGTTTCTCGCCGGTCGGAACCGTGGCAATAACCGTATTGGTCGCGCCGTCGATCACGGTCACGCTGTTGCCCGCCCAGCACGCAACGTACACCCGGTTGGTAGTCGGGTTGACCGCGACGTCCACCGGTCTGGCGCCGACCGAAATCGTGTCGGTCGCATTGGTCGCACCGTCGATGACCGTTACGTTATTGCCGTTCCGGTTCGGGACGTAGATGCGGTTGGTGACCGGGTTGACCGCGACCGCATAGGGCGAGAAGCCCACGGGCACAGTCGTAGTGTCATTGGTTGCGCCGTCAATCACGGTTACGTTGTCGCTGCCGGAGTGCGGGACGTAGATGCGGTTTGTGACCGGGTTCACCGCCACGGCATGGGGCATGTCGCCTGCGGGCACGCGCGTGGTGTCATTGGTTGCGCCGTCAATCACGGTTACGTTGTCGCTCTGGTAGTTCGGGACGTAGTTGCTGTTGGTGACCGGGTTCACGGCTGCGGCCCTGGGTTCGTCGTCGGCCGGCACGAGTGTAGTATCGCCGGTTGCTCCGTCAATCACTGTCACGTTG
>JAUWNN010000057.1 GCA_030612625.1 Caldifarciminota bacterium | reverse complement strand
GGGTGTCATGTCGGGCATCGGGGCGAAGGCCGTGACCGTTCTCAGCCTGAGCTTCTTTCCGGTGCTCATGCCGGATGTCATGTCGAGCCAGAGCACGACGACCGCGTCCGAAGTCAGAGCAAAGGTCGTGACGAACACCGTGTCGGACTTCGTGACGGATGTCATCAAGAGGAACATGACGATACCGGCCAAGACGCCCGAGTCGGAACCCATGACAAAGGCCATGTCGAAGGGGAGGGTGGGGCCCACTGCCCCCCGGACGGTGGGCATTTGCAGGGCTAACGCTGTAACCCTCGCTTCGTCAGCGCGTTATCGGCAGAGTTATGTTTTGACCGTCTTGGTCTCTAACCCGGTAGAAGCCGAAATATGGAGGTGGCCACCTTGATTGGTAAGTGGGCTGCACGCGGCTACTCGCAGTCGGTGCTTGAGTCGATTCGGACTGAGGTGTTCGACGTCTCGGCTCCGGTCGGACCGTAACGCGGCTGCTGTCATGATTGGACGAAGCCACTTCTACGCTTGAGACTCTTCGGCTTCGCCTCAGAGTGACAGAGCAGGATGGACAGCCGGCGGGTGCCTGACGCCCAACGCTCTACGCATAATGCTCCATGCTTGGCGCCAGAAACATCCGGCGTTATGCGTCTTGCGTCAAGCGTAAGGCGTATTGTAACTTGGTGCTCCCTCGGCTCCGCTCGGGACAAACCTTTGTGGTGAGATTCCTATATCGGTTTTCGGGGAAAGCCCGGTTTCTTGACAGCATCGGCAGTGTGGTGGTAGAATAGTAGTCAGGGCGCGGTCTGAGGATTGACTGAAAAGGAGACGGTATGAAGAAGCTGACAGGTGTGCTGATTGCCGGTCTGTTGCTGACGTTGTCCGCATGGGCCGAGATTCCCCGGTTCGCCGCGAGCGTGCTCATCGAGGACAACGGCTCGGCCATTGACGTCGGGTACTATGCGGCACCGGTGATGTTTGACTGGGACCTGGATGGGAAAAAGGATATGGTCATCGGCCAGTTTCATTCGGGCAAAATCCGGTTCTATCCGAATGTGGGCGAGGATTCGGCCCCGGCTTTCAACGGATACAGCTTCATGCGGGCCTCCGGGGTGGAAATTACCCTGCCTTCAGGCTGATGCGTCGGCTCAAGTCCACAGGTTGTGGACTGGAACTCGGACGGTGAATGGGACATCATCTCCGGGGACCGAAACGGGTATTTCAATGTGTTTATCCGGCACGATACCGCAATGACCGCATACAAGCAGTACAAGCTGATGGACTCAACTGTCATTGATGTCGGATACGGGTCCCAACCTACGGTGATGGATTGGAACGGGGACGGGAAAAAGGACCTGCTTCTGGGCACCGATGGCGGGAGGGTCCGGCTGTATCTGAATCAGACCAGTGACACCTGGCCGATGTTCCAGAGCTACACTGCTGTTGAGGCCGGCGGCTCACCCATCGCCTTCCGCCGGGTGAATCCGTATGTGTTTGACCTGAACCAGGACGGCAAGCTGGACCTGGTTTGCGGTGAGAACAACGGGTACGTCCATTTCTTCAGGAATGTCGGTTCGGACACCAGCCCGGAGTTCGAGGCCGGTGAGACCCTGAAACTCCAGGACGGGACCCCGGTGAGATGGAGACGCAACAACTACTACTACGGGTCCCGGTGCGGTTTCGGGGACTGGAATAACGATAGTGTGCCGGATTTCCTGATGAGCACTTATGAGGGGCAGATTGAGTTGTATCTCGGGCTGGAGCTGGTGGGAGTCGATGAGTTTATGAGTTGGAGAGTTGGCGAATTCCGGGTGAGTCCGGTGCCGGGCGGCCCGCCGGTCAGGATTGAGTTTCAGCCTGGCCGGACTGTCAGCGCAGAGCTTGAGGTATGCAACACCGCCGGCCAGAAGGTGAGAAACCTAGGCACGGTGAGCGGTGACCGGACCAGGGTTGAATGGGACGGTACTGATACCTATGGCCGGAGACTTCCGGCCGGGGTCTATTTCTGCCGGCTCAAGGCCGGTGATGAATCAAGAACCGGAAGAATCGTTCTAACCTACTAGAAAGAGCGGTCCCGGCTCGTTCATCGTTACTCGTTCGTCGTTGAACGGGTTGCTGGGTTCACTCGTCCGGGTCATCCGGGCTGCCGTCCGGTTTGTACCCGAGTTTGTGGTAAGGGTTGACCAGCGAGGAAGCGGCGTTCTTAAGATGGGCTGCCACCCGCTTGAGGAACCGCAGCAGCAGGGCCCGGATGACCGCATCTCTTCCCGGCATGTCGGTTTCAGCCAGGAGTTTGTCGGTAAGGGAATCGCAGTCCCGGGCGAGCTTGGCCTGAAGCTCCATCGCCTGACGAGCCAGTTCTGAATCGCCTTCATGGAAGGCCCGGATGGTCATCTCGTACTCCCGGGTGACTTCTTTTTCGATTTCACGGATCCGGTCAATATAGGGCCCGGATAGCTTCTCGGGATAGTGATGGGCAAGCTCGACCAGGTTCTTGCAGTAGTCGCCGATGCGCTCGATATCGGCCACGATGGATGAAAGAAACAGCGCCGCAACATAATCCTGCTTCGGGTTGACGGCAAAGTGTTCGGCAATCTTGCGCCGGACCGTAATTTCGAGACGGTTCATTCTGCGGTCAATAGCATAGATGTCTTCGGCTTCTTTTTCATTGTCCATCAGGACCCGCAGGGAGTACTGGTACATCTGAAGGCCGATTTCCAGCATCTCTTCGCAGAGCCGGGTTGCTTCGCTCAGAAGCGTGGTCTTTTTCCAGGACTTGAAGAAGTCTGCTAACAGCATCAGAATCTCCTGATTAGGATAACGACAATTAAAGGAATTGCAAAGAATAAGACAATCATATACACCAGGGCCCATACCCGGCGCCGGGCGCAGAAGCCGCCCAATAGTCCGGCCAGCCCGATAGGGACCATTTTGAGAGGGTACCAGATGAGGCTGCCCGCAAAGTTGAAGGCCAGGTGGGCAAAGGCTATGTGGAGGGCACCAGTCGAGCCGGTAACCAGCGCAGCCAGAATCGCAGTAACCGTGGTGCCGATATTGGCGCCCAGCGAATAAGGGAAAACCTGACGCAGGGTCAGAAGTCCGGCACCGGCCATCGGCACTGCTATCGAAAGGGTGACCGAACTGGACTGGACAAGCGCGGTGAAGAACAGTCCGACCAGAAAAGCTTTGGCTGCGTTGCCGAAGAGGTATTTGTCCACCACGAGTTCCAGCCGGCGGCTGACCAGCGAGCGCATCATGTCCACGATGAACCTGAGCGCCACAAAGAGCAGAACGATTGCGAGCACAAGCATCAGCACCGGCTGGCCGCGGACAAGGCCGGCGAGAGCACCGGCCACCGGCTCGGTGGCAAGCTTCAGCGGACTCGCAAAAGTGAACCCGCCGACCCCGGTAAACAGCCGGGCGAGCACACCGGAAATGCGGGCCAGCGGGTGAAACGCGACCTCAAGGGGCAGCAGCACTGACACCGAGAGGATGTTGAAGATGTCATGAACCACCGCTGCCGGGAATGCCCGGGTGAACTCCTGCCGTCTTGTCACGTGGGCAAATGAAACAAGAGTGTTGGTGACCGTGGTGCCGATATTGGCGCCCATGATAATCGGAATGGCATGTTCGATTCCCAGGGTGCCGCTTGCCACCAGACCGACAACCAGCGAAGTGGTGCAGGACGAACTCTGCACCAGGGTGGTCGCCAGGATTCCGATGAACAGGCCGGCTACCGGGCTGGCAGTGAAAGACAGCAGGGTACGGACAAACGGTTCTCCCAGCCCTTTGAAGCCGTCGCCGAGCAGAGTAATGGACAGAAGGAAAAGATACAGCGCGGCGGCGAATATCAGAATCCGGACACCGGCTGGCAGCTTCTTCAGGTCGGGTAGTTTCACCGGAGTTGGCAGTCTAGGCCGGGGCAGCCTCAAGTCAAGCTTCCCTTGAAATATATCAACGTCAGGCTAGATTAGAAGGTGGCGCTGCACGCCAGCCGAAATGAATGAACCACAGATAAACCCAGCGCGGCCCCCGAAGGGCCGCAACCAAACCAGGATTAGCCACGAAATCACGAAAGGCACGAAGCAGAAGTAACCGCAGATGAATACCGATGTACGCAGATTCCTTTCCAGACCCTATCTGTGCAATCTGCGTAATCTGCGGTTCAGCCGCATCGTTGGCCACGAACTCACGAAAGGCACGAAACAGGAATGACAGCGGAAAACATCTTCGCGAAAACGACGATGTTGTAGCCTTGTAGTACAGATGGACACAGGAAAATCCAAAGGAGAACTCGTCACAAAGACAACAAAGGACACGAAGAAGAAGGATAAAAGCAGGTGGTTGTGCGTTGCCCGCCGTGGCCGGCGGGTTGTCTAAGGAGATGGAATGGATGAACGAATTGCTTTGATACTCGCTCGCCGGAGCGTCCGGATTTATACCGGCGAGCCGGTGGCCGAAGATGAAATCGCTGCGCTGCTTCAGGCCGGCATGGCTGGGCCCAGTGCTCGCAACCTGCAGCCCTGGCGCTTTGTGGTGGTGACGGACCGCAAGAGACTGAGCCGGCTTTCAGAGATACATCCTTATGGCAAGATGCTTGAGAAAGCCGGGGCCTGCATAGCGGTGTGCGGTGATACGGAGACGAGTCCTGATTTCTGGATTCAGGATTGCTCGGCCGCGACCGAGAACATCCTGATTGCCGTTTCCATGCTCGGGCTGGGTGCGGTGTGGCTTGGGGTGCATCCGCGCGCAGACAGGGAGAAGGCGCTCAAGGAGTTCTTAAGAGTCCCGGATACAGTCAGGCTGTTGTGTCTTGTTGCGGTAGGAAGACCGGCCGAGCATCCGACTCCACGAACCCAGTTCGATGCCACCAAGGTTCACCGGGAACAGTGGTAGTCCGGCCGGGAAATTTCTACCACGAAGGCACGAAGAAATGGAAGCTCAAAGTCCAAAATCCAAATGCCCAATCAATGTCAAAGTCTTAATGACTAAACGACAACAGCAGATGCCCTCACCCCATCCCTCTCCCTGAGGGAGAGGGTGTCTGTAAGACGGGTGAGGGTGCTGGACTAATGGCTTGGTGCTCCTGGCGGTTGGGTCTCCTTCAGACCCTGGCCCAGCCTTGCCAGGTGCCGATTGTGGAGTTCTTGCTGGCGGGAGACGCCCCACTCCTTGTTGTATAGGTGGTTGTGTCGAGGGAGGTTACTGCGCGGCTTGCGGATTTCTGAAACAGGTTCATCAAGACCGACAGACTCGGCAAAGGTGTCGCCTGCCAGCCTCTTGCCTAGCCTATTAAGTGCTGCCCTGAACGTAACTTAAATGAAGTAACCTTGCAGTGCAGGCTTGAGGATGCCGACGGATTCCAGGCCGTTTGTCGTTCCTGGTCCGGGTGTTATTCGCCGAATAAGCCTCCTTAACGCCCTTTTCTGGTAAGTTATTGCCTGGTGGGCATTTATACCACAGGTAGAGCATCCTGCGGGTTCTCGAAGCTGATTTGCTTAGTTGACAAGATTCAGGCAATGTGGTATATTCAACCAAGAATGGGGTCCAGCACCAGCCCGGGACCGGACAGGTCCAGCAAGAAACGGGCAACGCCTGATCACGCCCTGGCCGGGTCCGGCCTGAATGCGGCCAGCCGGGCTGAAATTTCGGTCATTGTTCCGGCTTTCAACGAGAAGGAAAGTATCGAGCCTTTGCTCAGCGAGCTTGCAGCCAAACTCGGGCCCGAATATGAAGTGGTGCTGGTTGATGACGGCTCAACAGACGGTACTTATGAAGCTGCACTCGAAGCTCGAGCCCGCTACCCGTTTCTCAAGGTGTGCCGTCATTCCCGAAATCAAGGCAAAACCCAGGCAATTCTGACCGGATTCGAGGTCTGCTCAGGGAGTATCATTACCGTCTTCGATGCAGACATGCAGTTTGACCCCGAGGACGTCGTAAGGCAGGTGAGCAAGCTGAAGCAAGGATTCGACCTGGTGACCGGGCAGAAACGGGGCAGGTATGAGAAGCGATTCGTATCCCGGGGGTACAACTGGCTGGCCCGGCTGTTTTTCAGGTTGAAGGTGCATGACATAAACGCGCTGAAGACCTTCCGGCGCCAAGTGCTTGAGCTAATCCATCTGCGCAAGGACTGGCATCGCTATATCGTTCCTTTGGCCGCAGCGGCTGGTTTCTCGGTGACCGAAATACCGGTGCTTCTGCGGCCCAGGCAGTTCGGCCGGCCCAAGTATTCGGGCCGGGCCAGAATCCTTGTCGGGTTTCTTGACCTCGTCGCGGTCAGCTTTCAGCTTTCGTTCATGCGCAAGCCGATGCTGTACTTCGGAACTCTGGGCACCGGGGCACTTTTTGCCGGATTTGTGGTCGGAGTCGTAGCCGTGGTTCTGCGCATCTTCGGCCAGGGGTTCCGGCCTCTTTTGTATCTGGTGATACTGCTGGGGGTGGCCGCGCTGGTTCTGTTTACGGCCGGGTTTCTGGGTGAGGCGATGGCGAGCATCAATGACCGGCTTGAGAAGATTGAGCGTGCCGGAAGGAACGACAAAGGCGGAGGACATAACGCTGAATGAGCGAAGCGAATGTGCCGTCCGATGGGCCCAATGACGGACCGGTTGAAGAAAACAATCTTCACTCTGGGTCGGGTACTGCTCTCGGCCGTGCTGCTTGCTTTGCTGCTCTATTTCTTCCGGGACAAGCTGCCCGAGGTTGCAGCAAAGGTTTCCCGGGCCCGGCTCGTACCACTGCTGATCGCGGCATTCTGGTATGTAGTATTCATCTTTGTTTCGTCCTGGCGCTGGCAGGTGTTGCTTGCGGCAAAAGGAATGCGTTTCTCCATCTGGTATCTGGCCCGGGTGTTTACGCTTTCGCTTTTCTTCTGCAAGTTGCTGCCCACTTCAATCGGTGGAGACGTTTTCAGGATTGCTTACACCGCACCGAAGGACCGGGCCGCAGACGCGTTCTCAGCCACGCTGCTGGACCGGCTTGTCGGGTTTGTCAGCCTGCTGTTGCTCGCGGTGGTGGTGGCTTTCGGGCTTTTCGCAACCAGCGCCCAGGCCCGGGCTCTGGAACTGCCGATTGCTGGCATAAGATTCCAGGGCCTGGGTATCGTGGCGCTGCTCATGGCCGGACTCGTGCTGCTGCTGGTGCTGGCGCTTGTACTCTTCAACGACACCGCGCACCGGTGCGCACAGAAAGTGTTTTCCCTGATCGGGAGGATTCACATCGGCCGGGTGCGATTCTCGCAACTGGGCGAGCAACTCGACCGGGCTTACGATGCAGTGAAGCAGTACCGGCACCATGGCAAGGCGCTGCTTTTGAGCTTCACATCCGGGATTGGAGTACAAATAGCGCTTGTTTTCAGTTGGTACAGCATTGCGACCGCAATCTCGGGCACAGTGCCACTGGTTTACTATTTCATATTCATTCCGCTCTTGAATATCATAGTCAATATCCCCACTATCGGTGGGCTTGGGGTCAGAGAGTGGGCGTTTGTGCTCCTGTTCACGCCGAGCTGGCTGACCGGCCGTCTTTCCCAGGAGCTGGCTCTGGCAAGCGCCCTGTTGTTCCTGGCCCTAGACCTGGTTTTCGCGCTCCTGGGTGGGGTTCTGTTCGCAATTATGCGACGCAGACAACCCTTGACTCCTTGTTCTGCGTCCTCGCAGGTGGGGTCCGACGGCTCAACCCTAGATTCCTTGAACCCTTTTTATAAGGAGGACCGAAGTGCTGCCCATTCCTAGGTCAAACATCCAAAGCATACGGCCTTACAAGCCGGGCAAGCCGATAGAGCAGGTGGTACGCGAGCTGGGTCTGAAAGGACCGGTGGACAAACTGGCATCGAACGAGAACCCGCTCGGACCATCGCGCCTTGCGCTTGCCGCATTGCGCAAGGAACTGCGCAATCTCCACTACTATCCCGAGGATTCCTGTTATTACCTGCGGAAGCGGTTAGCCAGGAAGCTCGGGGTGGACATGGATTCGGTGATTGTCGGCAACGGCTCGGTCGAGCTGATTCTTTTTTCCTGTCTGGCTTATCTTGAGCCCGGGAATGAACTCATTATGTCGATCGGCTCCTTCATAATGGCCAAGATCGGGGCGAGGATTATGAACGCCCGCCTGATTGAAGTACCGACCCACGAGTACACCCATGACCTGGAAAGAATCCTCGAGGCTATCACCGATAAGACGAAAATTGTCTATCTTGATAATCCGATGAACCCGCTTGGCACGATGGTGACAAAAGACAAGCTGAACGAGTTCTTCGAGCAGGTGCCCAAGCATGTGCTGGTTATCGTGGATGATGCTTATGCCGAGTACATCACTGCCCGCAATTATCCCAAGTCGCTCGACTACTACAATGCGAACCACAATGTTCTGATTCTGCACACATTTTCCAAGATTTACGGACTGGCCGGACTCCGCATCGGCTACGGCATTGCCCAACCCGACATCATCGCGAACCTCTCCAAAGTGCGGCTGCCGTTCAATGCCAACCGGGCCGCCCAGGCCGCAGCTCTGGCCGCACTCGACGACAAAGCGCATCTGACCAGAAGCCGGAAGAACAACGAAGCGGGCAAGAAAGTGCTCTACCGTGCGTTCAAGCAATTCAAGGTATTCTATCTGCCCAGTTTCGCCAACTTCGTGTTCGCGAACTTCCCGGTTGACTCCCGGGTCGTTTTTGAGGCGTTTCAGCAGCGGGGCGTTATCACCCGACCGGTCAAGCAGTATGGCTTTCCCAATGCATTGCGGGTAACAATAGGAACACCGGTGCAGAACAAGCGGTTCGTCAAGGCCCTTACCGCTATTATGAAGGAGTTACACGGCGAAGGTCAGTAGCTGAGAGCCCGGCCATAAATCCGGGCCTTTGACAAGTCCATCACACAACGGAATCCGAGCCAGGTAGAACCTCTGATGTCCGGGTCGATGCCCCAGCGGCAGGTGCAGCGGCAGTAGGCGGCCGGATTCTTGTAGGAGCCGCCCCGGATTGCCTTGCCGAAACCCTCCCATTCACCCGAACACAGTTCCCAGACATTGCCGGCCATGTCCAGCGCGCCGACCGGACTCGCCCCTCCGGGGGACTTTCCTACCTCAGTGGTCCTGCCGGCCTTCAACTCCCGGCTGTTGCATAACCGGACCTCGAATCTGCTTCCCCAAGGCCAGGTTCTCTCATCAATACCCCGTGCGGCCCGTTCCCACTCCTGTTCGGTCGGAATGCGCTTCCCGGCCCAGCCCGCGTACGCTTCGGCATCCCGATAAGAGATGCCGACGACCGGCTGGTCCGGCTGGTTCCACCGGGGGTCTTTCCAGAACTCGGGGGGGGGATGGCCCGCGGCCTTGATGAAAGCGGCGTACCGCCGGTTTGTCACCGGGTGGCGGTCGATATAGCAGTCAGCCACTTCGGCAATCTGGCGCGGAATCTCGGTCCCAAAGAGCGGTTCCAGAGGTTCTTTCAGGCTTTCCAGGATGCGGTGGACCTGTTCCCGGTGAACGCCGAAATGAAACTGGCCACCGGGAATCAAGACTGCCTCAGTGTTGTCTTTCAGTGTGATTATCACCTGGGGCAGGTTGTGGGGTCGGACAGCACCTTCCTTTCGGTTAGTCACTAGTCAGGCACTATACGAAGGGATTCGCTTTAGTCAAGAGAATCGGAGAGCCTCCACCAGCAGGGCCGGGTCGCGCCGGTCCGGCCTGACCGCACTTGGTCAGGGATAAAGCCGTGGTTGCGGAGCCGGTTGTCATCCGGGCTTTCGGCCCCGGGCCGCAGACACAGCAGGAGGATATTCCGTGCTACCCGCTCCAGCTCGGCCAGCGCCGGTTCCGGATTTTTGCCCAGCGAAGGGCCGACAAGCGCCAAGTCAACCGAACCTGGTTTGAGCGGAATCTGTTCAAGTGTGGTCCGTATAACCCGGAGCCTTTTTACGTTCTCAAGTCGGCCTTTGCTCTCGATATACCGGGCTGTGGCCTCAAGCGGTTCGAGCACACAGACCCCGGCGGTCCGGCGACATCCAGCCAGGGTAACGGACATTCCCTCACCGTACAGAAGGAGTCTTGTGCGCCAGAGCCGGAAACGGCGGGTGACAATTGAGAAGTCCCAGTCATACCACGGCAGTGCATCATAAAGCGGCGGTGACTTCTCGCGCAGGAGCTCAAATGCGAAGCGGTGCACAAGGTGCTGCTTCGCCTTTTCGGTTTCGGCTCTACTGGAGGCCGGTGTTGCATTCACGGCTTTCACGAGTCCTTCGGCCAGGTCCGGGCAGGAACGGATGAAGTGAAACAGGATATGCGGAGCATTATTCAGTGCATGGGCCAGGTGAGGCAGTGCGTCCGGACTGGTCAGGAAAGCACGGATGGTTATCGGTTCGAGCAGACCGAAGTCGCTGAACTCAAGCTTGCCCCGGCGGACCAGTGAATTACGAATGGCGACTTCCGACTTCAGCGTCAGCTAGGCGAGCACCTTTTCAATCTTCTCCAGCGCCTTTTTGATGTTCTCTACTGAATTGGCATAACTGAAACGGATGAACCCTTTCCCGAACTCTCCAAAACAGGTGCCGGAAAGACAGGCAACGCCGCCTTGTTCCAGGAGCCGGTCGGCCAGCACTTCGCAGTCAATCCCGGTCTCTTCGATATTCGGGAACACGTAGAACGCGCCGGCCGGCTTTTTGCACCGGAACCCCGGGATGGAATTCAGCCCGTCAACAATGATGTCCCGGCGCCGTTTGAATTCAGCCACCATATGGTTGGTCTCGTCGCGTGGCCCGCTCAGCGCATCAAGGCAGGCGCGCTGGGTGAAAGTGGCGGTACAGGAGTTGACATTGGTCTGAATCTGGGCGAGAAGCTTGGCCATTCTTGGGGGCATTATTCCATAGCCTACTCTCCAGCCGGTCATCGCGTATGTCTTGGTAAAGCCGTCCAGAATTACCAGATTGGGGTGGATTTCGGGAAACTGGCTGATGCTTTCAAACTTCCCTTCGTACAGTGTTTCCGAGTAGATTTCATCGGCCAGAACCCAGGCATCGTGCTTGAGTGCGGCACCGGCAATCAGCCGCAGGTCTTCTTTTGTCAGCACGCCGCCGGTCGGGTTCTGGGGTGAGTTGACAATTATGAGCTTGGTGCGTTTATTGACGAGCGATGCCAGTTCTTCGGTGTCGAGCCTGAACTCTTTTTCCTCGCGCAGCCGTATCGGGACCGGCTTGCCGCCCATGAAGGCTATCATCGACTCATAAATCGGGAACCCCGGATTCGGATAGATGACTTCGTCACCCTTTTCCACCAGCGCCATGATTGCAAAGGCCATTATCGGCTTGCCACCCGGTGTGACCGTCACCTGGTCCGGGTTGAACTTCACTCCACGCAAATTGCCCGCATACTCGGCGATGGCGCTGCGCAGCTCAGGCAGGCCTGCAGACGGGCCGTAATGAGTCCAGCCTTGGTCAATGGCCTGTTTGGCGGCTTCGCAGATATGTTTTGGAGTATCAAAGTCAGGCTCGCCGATTTCAAGGTGGACCACTTCCATTTTGGATTCCAGGGCTTTGGCTTTAACCAGAACGTCGAACGCGGTTTCGGTCCCGAGTCGGGACATCCTTTCTGCCAAGCGCTTCATTGCTTCCCTCCTGCTAACTCCTCTTTTTTCCTGCTTGAACCCTTGAACCCTTCTTTATGGTTTTGGCCGTGGTCTTTTTCCTGACGGCCTTTTTAGCCGCCGGCTTTTTCTTGGGCGTCTTTTTCGCTTTCAGTCGCCCCCGACTCCCGACCCCCATCTCCCGACCCCCGGCCTTCGCAAGGTCGTACAGTTCTTTGGCTTTCTGGGCGATATGCTCGCCGGAAACCTCGAACTCCCAGAGGAGCTCCCAGGGCTGGCCCGATTCGCCGAACCGGTCCTTGACGCCGATAGTGCCGAAGGCCAGCGGTTTGCCGTAAAGGTCCGGAGCGTTGAGCAACGCCTGGGAAACCGGACCGGCCAGGCCGCCGATCTGGTGCTCTTCAGCCGTAAGCACGACGCCGGTTTCGAGTGCGGCTTTGATGAGCGGTTGAGGCCCGAGCGGTTTCAGGGTGTGAAGGTTAAGAACCCGGGTCTCAATTCCGAAATCCTCTTTCAGTATCCAGGCGGCCCGCATCGCCTCAGGCACCATCGGACCGCAGGCGACAATAGTCAGGTCCTCGTGTTCATTCTCGTATTTCGTGGCAAGCTCCACTTCGAAGGCGTCCGGAAACTTCGGTTTCTCACCTCGATACCGGTAGATGTTCGGCACGCCCCAGACATAGGGTGTATCAGGCGTAGTGATAATTGGCGTGGCTTCTCGCGCGAAGCGGATGAATTTCGGGCCTTTGATTTCAAACAGCAGATATTCGGTCGCCTTCTGGGTTTCGAGCGCATCGCAGGGCACTGAAACATGCATGTTTGGCAGGCCGCAAATCTGGAAGAGGTCTTCGAGCGCCTGGTGGGTGGCGCCGTCCGGCCCGACCGAAACCCCACCGTGCGCGCCGGCTATCAGCACATTGAAGTTGCCGTAGCAGACCGTGGTGCGGAGCTGGTCAAGGTTTCTTGCTGCAGCAAAAACACCATATGTGCCGAATACCGGGATTTTCCCCTCCTTGGCCAGACCTGCGGCTACGCCGGTGCCGGACTGCTCGGCGATTCCCACCGAAATCCAGCGGTCGCACCGGCTTTCGTCGCACTCAAAGAAACGGCTGATCTGTATCGACCCCGAGATGTCAGCCCCAATCGCCACGATACGGTGGTCGCCGCCGCATTTTTCCAGGGCGCGTCCGAATCCGTGCCTTGTCGGTTTCATTTCCGCTTTCATTTCGTCCTGCCGGTTCCAGAAGAAGTCGCGGCTGAATTTCGGCACTTTGGCCATCAGCTTCTTGGTTGCCTCGGCCTGGTACTCTTCGGCCTTTTTCAGGAGTTTCTCATAGTCGAGCCGGAAGTGGAGTCCGAGTTCTTTCAGGCCCGCAAGAATCTGTTCATGGCTCGGGGCCCTGCCGTGCCAGCCGGCGACATTCTCCATAAACGAGATTCCCTTACCCTTGGTCGTGTTGGCGATTATAACTGTAGGTCTGCCTTTGAGTCGGGCCGCCTTTTCGAACGCCTGAAGAATCTGGTGCATGTTGTGGCCGTCGATTTCGATGACATCCCAACCAAAAGAGCGGTATTTATCGGCTAACGGGTCGATGTTCTGCACTTCCTTGACCCAGCCATCAATCTGGAGCCGGTTTTTGTCCACGATGCAGCACAGATTGTCGAGCTTGAAGTTACCGGCTTCCATGACAGCTTCCCAGACCTGTCCTTCCTGGTGCTCGCCGTCGCCGGTCAGACAGAACACCCGGAAGTTTTTCTTGTCCATCCTCGCAGCAAGCGCTATTCCGACTGCAATTGAAAGCCCCTGGCCAAGAGACCCGGTTGAGGCCTCGACGCCCGCCAGTCTGGGCCAATGGGGATGGCCCTGGTACGGTGAATACAGTTTGCGCAGCCGGACAACGTCCTCGACCGGAAAGTACCCGGCCATTCCCAGGCCGAGATACAACGATGGCGCTTTGTGGCCGCTTGACCAGATGACACGGTCTCGGTCCTCCCAGAACGGCTCGTTCGGGTCGTGTCGGGCAACATGCAGATAGAGCGCGGCAGTGATGTCCATTATCG
>JAUWNN010000201.1 GCA_030612625.1 Caldifarciminota bacterium | reverse complement strand
ATGACGGACCGACCACGAAGTCCTGCTCGGACATGTCGTTCGAACTTACCATGTCGATATCGAGTTCGGTCGTGCAGCACACGTGGAAGTTACCCTGTGGGGTCGCGAGCCAGGAATTGACCGTGAACTCGAAGTCCACGCGCGCGCCGCTCGCCAGGCTCGGCACCGGCTCGTCCTCGTCGAACACCGGCGTCGGGTTACCGTCCTGGGTGATGATGCAGCGGACGTCAAACGGCCCTTCGGTCACGTCACCGTAGTTGTACACTGTCATCCGCGGGTACACCACTGCGCCCAGACCCACGACCGACGGCGGCCGCAGGACCGCAGTCACGCCGACGTCGTGGACGACCCCGCTGGCCCAGATCGTGAACACGGCGTCACTCTGGTCCTCGACCGTCGAGCTGCCGATAGCCGAGACCTTGACCAGACAGACCGCGCTGGGCGTATTGGGAATCGTCCAGTCGTAAGTGTGCGTGGGCGGGCTCTGCTTGGCAACGAAGGTCCAACTGGTGCCGTTGTCCGTCGAGTAGCAGATCGAGTCCGTGGTCGAGTTGGTGCTGGTCCAGGTGATGTCCTCGTGCGTGCCCACAGTCCACTCCTCGCCGCCGTTCGGAGCAGTCACCGCCACGGTCGGCGCAGGAGGCAGAATGGTGAATGTGTGGCTGTAACGGTTATTGCCAGGAGTGACGTCAGTTGCCAATTCCGTGCTGCACTTTGCGGTGTAGGTGCCACCAGGGAAACTCAATGAGACACCAGTGAAAGGAAGAGGCTTGTCGGATTCGTTCGGGTTCAGACTGGTGCTCTGCGAGTTCTCATAGACTTCGGCACCGGTCCAGTCGAGAATCCGGAAATGAACCGGAACTGAAGGCTCAGCCGTAACGGTGAAGTTCGAAATCAGTCCGGTCGGGATGATTGCCTGGCCGTAGTTGTAGACCCCTGCATTTGTCGGTACTGTAATCCCGGTCGCGCCGACATCATGGGTTGGCGCCGATTTGGTGATGAAGCAGCGGATGCCTGGGTCGGAGGGCAGAACACTCCCCGGCACGAAGGTCCCGGGCGGGTTTTCGTCCCACTGCGCCCAACTCGGGCTGTTCTTGGCCGCGTCAATCGAGAGGTACGGCGGCGGCGGGAAGTTGAGCTGAACCCACTCGACATAGAACCGTGAGGCGGTGTACGTAATCGGGGTTGTAAGCGTGTGGTCAATCCAGGTTCCCAAGGCTCCGGAGATTGTGCCGGAGTTGTACAGCACCGAGCCAGGTGAGCCGCCGCTCCCGCCGTTGTTCCGGATTTCCATCTGGCACGTGTTCGGGGTGCTGGTGGGATACAGCGCGTGGCGGGTCCTGAAGATCTCGATTTGTCCCCAGTAGTTCGGGAAAGCATGAAGCCAGCCGCGTCCGTAACCGGGATTCCACCCATAGCCGTTGGTTGGAGATGCCGGATTCAGGTTGTCCCACTTGCACTCGAGGGTATCATCGACCGGGAAGGCGTTTATGGTTATTGCGTCGTTAGTCGGGTCCTCGTCTCCGGGCAGCAGCGAACGGAAGGTGACCTTGTAATCCACATCCTCGGGCGGATTGGTCCAGGCCGGGAAATCCAGCCAGCGCGTCGAGCCACCGGGCAGCGCTGTGGTAATCGTCACGTCCTGGTCGTATATCAGCGTGCTTGTTTTATTCCATATTTTGCAGTTCACATCAAAGTTGTTCTGCGGGTCAGGTCCGATGTTCGTAATCTGAGCCCGAGGTTGGAAGGTTTCCGGAAAATCGCCAAACAACGTCGGCCGCTCGATATCGGTCATACCGACATCGTCAATAGAGAATCTGAGCCGAATGCACATCACCTGGTCGGGCGAAGTCTGGTTTAACGCCAAAAGGAAGGTATCGTCCAGCCACATCGAGGCCCCGCCGCCAGTACCCCAGCCAGTGGGCTTGAAATTATCAAGCTCGGTCAAGCCCGGATGAGCCATTTTGTGAATCGGCCCGGAGCTGCCGTCGGTGTACCACCAGCAGTTCTGGTTCGCATCATAAGTGCATCCGTAAGGAGAAATCGAAATTGACCCGATGGTGTGACAGTTAGTCCCGGTTCTTGACATCTTTTTCGCTTCGTTAGGACTCCAGTCACCGGTCATCAGCGAATCATCCGGCCAGATACCCATATTCCGGCATGTGCCTGGCCCACCAGACACCGTGTAAGTGTTCAGGATAGCATGGGTGGTCGCATTGTACCGATGGAACCGGTTGCCGTCAAAACCGGCAAAAACAACATCCTCGGTCGGGTAGTACTCCATGTCGCGGATGCCCCAGTTCGAAGGGCCGCCGGTCTGATTGAAGTAACCCCTGTATGGATGGGCCGGGTTCGCGATATTGTAGATGTATATCTTGAGCGCGGTCTTGCCGGCCGATACCCACATCAGCGAATCCTGCACCTGGGTAACACCAACACAATATATACTCTGGGTGAGGTTGAGCGTCCACTCAATCGAGTAATTGACCGCATCAGTTCCGCTGTGCGGTGGCTGTGGGACCCCGACCGCATAGTCGGTCTGATAGTCGGGTACTTCTGTTCTAGGCTGCGGTTGCAGCACCGATGTCACCTGGCCAGGTGCCAGGGCCAGCACCGCACCGCAAAGCAGCACGAGCAGCACTGCTATGTATCGCATCTGAACCTCCTTCAGGTTTTTCCGGAAGAGCCTGCTTCCGGGTTTAGATACTAAACAACCGATTGCCGAACCGTTTCTCACTCCGATTCTGTTACAGGTACATGACTTCGGCCTGAACCCACACCTCTGCGGAGACCTACAGCATCGGCAATTATGTTCCGGCTGTAACCCAAGCGATTATACCGACCCCTACCCGGTGAGTCAAATGTTTTCTGCCGGCGAAAGAGCC
The DNA here is from genome assembly GCA_030612625.1 of Caldifarciminota bacterium. Lineage (GTDB taxonomy): Bacteria > Hydrothermota > Tepidihabitantia > Tepidihabitantales > Tepidihabitantaceae > UBA3079. The sequence goes on along the minus strand of JAUWNN010000201.1, from coordinate 2,749 downwards.
TGGCTCCTCAGCCTGCTGGCAGCAGGCCAGGATTCACCTTGCCACCACCAGTTGCTGAACCGCTGGCCGGTCGCCCTCCAATCGGACGAAATAGACCCCAGGACCCAGTCCGGTCAGACCAATCCGTGTCTCAAACCCGTTCGTTTCACCCAGACCGACCGGCACCTCGAGCCGGACCCTGCCGGACGCATTCACTATCTCGATCTTTGTGAGAGCAGACGCCCTGCCCTGGGACCGAACGGTCACTTGGTTCCGGGCCGGATTAGGCCACACTGCTAACCGGCACGGCTCAGGCCGGGCTCTTCTTTCAGCTATCCCAGTCGGGTTATCGCCCAGCACAGTAATACTCTTGCTTGCCTCATTGGCAACGAACACCATCACTGATTCGCCCGGCACAGCATACCTGACCATCTTGCCCGGCGAGAATCCCACATGCAGCTTTCTGCACTGCTGTTGGGTTTCGCAGTCGATTGTCACCACCGTATCGGTCAGAGTCGCGGCACAGTACACTTTGTTGTTGGTTGGTTCGTAAAGCAGGTCGTCGACCCCGGACCCCACCCCGACGTGCGCCATCACCATGTTGAGCTGGCAGTCGATTACGTCAACCCATCGGCCTGAGAAACACGACACGTAAATGTGATTCGGTTCGCTGGCCCAGACAATCCCTTTGGGCCCTCGTCCGACAGAGATGCTGGCAACCCTCATACCCGTCGAGCAGTCCACTACCTCCACCGAGTTGCTGCCGAAAACAGAATAATAAACCCTGTTCATCTCGTCATTCGATACCACATTCCAGGGGTATGGTCCGGTCTCCACTGCGCCGACCAATTGGTCGGTGACACCATCTATTATTGCAAGAGCCATGCCGTCCTCGACTGTGCAATAGATTTTGTTAAAGGCGGCATTCCAGCACAGGTCAAAGGGGTAAGAGCCGACAGTCACGGTATTGAGCACGGTTTCGCTCGCGCAGTCAATTATTGAAACCGTGCCGTCATTAAGGTTGGCACAGTAAAGTTTGTTGTTGGTTTCATTCAGGCACAAAGCCGAAGCGCCCGCGCCCACAGTGATGCTGTTCAGCACTGACCCGGTGGTCCCATCGCAGACATTGACAGTCGAATCCGTATTCGATACATAGAGTTTACCGGTTGCCGGGTTCCAGACGATGCCTTCAGGGCTGGACTGCTCCAGAACCGTGTCAACAAAAGCCCGGCCCGGAGCGTCAATAATCTGAAGCGATTTCCATCCCTGGTCAGTGCAGAAAATCAGGTTATTGCTATCATTGAGAACCATATCGCGAAGCATAGTCGTATCCGGCAGATTGATAGTCGCGACCACGTTCTGAGCGGTCAAGCCCGTTACAACTGATAACATGGCGATAACAACTGCTGACTTTATTCCGGCCATTGATACCTCCTTGGAGTTAGGTCCATAGAATGTCGCATAAGCTCGCACCGGCGTGTCCGGTTGCCTTAGCGGCAACTTCAGTTCGGCCACGCACTGCCTTGTGCTTTGTGCTCAGGCTTCCAATAAACCACAGCTTTTGATATTATTGTCCAATTCTGCAAAGTCAAGCACGATTACCCAGAAACTCAACATCTTTATTCGCAACTTACCGGTTCAGAAGCCGCTCCAACCTGCGATGCGCCAGTGTGTCTGTGGGGTCAATCCTGATGACCTGCTCCCAGACTATCCGGGCTTTGGCTGTATCTCCCATTCGATAATACACCAGGCCGCACGACCCGGCCCCAATCAGGGCCTGAACCAGCCTGGGAACCAGCAGGTTTGTCCCTGGGAACTTGTAAATCCCGGCCAGGAAATAAGGATAGAGCGGAGCCCGGAAAAATGGCATCTGGGCCAGCCATCCGCCTCTGGTAATCGCCAATGCCCACTGGTGATGAAACAGCGCGTCCATTCCAGGATGATAGAACATCGGGTCGGTATTGGCAGCTTGCAGCACATAAGCAAGTCTGACAAGCAGGCCGCCTGCCGCAATCAGCAGGAATGTCCGGCTTTGCTTTGAGCCGAACAGCCGTTTCAGATCCGAAAGTCTGGTCTTGCCCAATGTCCTGTCAGAGCGTCAGGGGTCGTGGCTGCGTCACGCAGCACCAGCCGGGGTTGAGCCTGGGACCTGATGGATGTCACGAGTCACACCTCACTCCAACGCATAAAGGCATCGGTCATCACTCCCGAAGTAGACCACGCCGTCAGCCACTGCCGGAGAAGAACAGATATTGCCTTTCGCCTCGAACTTCCACTTCTCCCGGCCGGCTTTCGCATCCACCGCATAGAAGCGGTGATTCAGGCTTCCGAAATAAACCACGCCGTCAGCCACTGCCGGAGAAGAAAACACTGTGGCACCTGCCTGGAACTTCCATTTCAGCTCTCCGGTCACGGCGTCCAGCGCATAGAGATAGTGGTCGCTGCTGCCGCAGTAAACCACGCCATCAACTACCGCAGGGGAAGAAGACACCCAGCCGTTGAGACCGGTCTGGAATCTCCACTTCTCCTGTCCTGTCTCTAAATCAACCGCATAGATGTTATAGTCCTGGCTCCCGAAATACACAACACCATCAACCACAGCAGGAGAAGAAATCACCGCATTTTCTGTTTCGTTCTCCAGCCGCCATTTCTCCCGCCCGGTCTTTGCATCCACTGCGCAAAGATTGCCCCCCATACTTCCGAAAATGACCAGCGAGTCGGCCACAGCAGGAGAGGAGTGCACTGGGCCTTCGCTCTTGAACCGCCACTT
>JAUWNN010000238.1 GCA_030612625.1 Caldifarciminota bacterium | reverse complement strand
AGCATCGCTTCGGGAAGGAAAAGCGGGAGCTCTGCTCCCGCACTCCACATCCGGCCTTCTGCAACCTGCCTTCTGACTGTGGGGGCGACTTGAGCCATCGGATGGCACCTGCGAGAACGCAGAGCCCAGTCGCGACTATCGAGGCAAGGATGCCTCTCCCACAGGAACCGCTGACCGCCAACGGCTGACAGCACGCGACAATGATGAATGACGAATCACGAGTGTCGGATGCCGAGTCCTCAATCTGAAATCCGCAATCTCAAACCCGCCTTCGTGTTCTTCGTGCCTTGGTGTTTAGCTCCGCCGCCATTGACAACCGGCCGGATTCGGTTACAAGATATGTGATGGTAGAAGAAAAGACCGAAGCCAGGAAAACCGGAAAGGAGATAGCTGATGGCTTTCTACTATTCGATTGACAGCAGGAAAAAGAGCGGCCGGAGAACCGCTGCCGGGCTGCTCAGGCTCAAGGACCATCTTGGCCGCGAAGTCCCGCAGCGCACTCTTTCCGACACCCTGAACCTCGCAACCTGGAATATCCGGGAGTTCGATTCCAGGAAATACGGCACCAGGACCGAAGAGTCGCTGTTCCATATCGCCGAAATCATCTCCTGTTTTGACTTGGTTGCGGTCCAGGAAATCCGGGAAGACCTGAAGGCGCTTAACCGGCTGGTGTCAATCCTCGGATCCGCGTGGAAGTACCTGCTGACCGACGTAACCGAGGGCACGCGCGGCAACCGGGAGCGCATGGCCTTTCTCTATGATGAGCGCAAAGTGCAGTTCGGAGGTCTGGCCGGAGAGCTGGTACTGCCGCCGTCGCTCAAGCGCGGGACCGGCTTTGTCCCGCACCTGCAGTTTGCCCGTTCTCCGTTCATCGCCGGCTTTTCGGCCGGGTGGTTCCGATTCATGCTCTGCACCGTTCATGTCGTCTACGGCGCATCCCAGGCAGATGACCCGCAGCGCGTCAGGGAACTCCGCCAACTGGCGGAGTTCTTGAGGAAACGTGCCAAAAGCGAGTCTGCCTGGAGCAATAACCTCATACTGCTTGGCGACTTCAATATCTTCAACACCGGCGATGCAACATTCAAGGCTCTGACCGACAAAGGCTTCATCATTCCCGGACAGATTCAGGAACTGCCGTCCAATATCGACCAGAGCCGCCACTACGACCAGATTGCATTTATGACCGGCCGGAAAATGAAACTGGAAGATTTCCGGGCCGGCGTGTTCAACTTCTTCAAGACCGTGTACCGCGACAACGAAGAACCGACCTATATTGAAGAAATGGGCGAAAGCTACTCCCGCAAGAAAAGCGGCGAGAAGCGCACACAGAAAGAACGAAGGACCTACTACCGGGCGTGGCGAACCTTCCAGATGTCCGACCACCTGCCGATGTGGGTCCAACTCAAGATAGACTTTGGCCGGGAATACCTCCGGGCCAAGACGAAACAACATGCTCGTTAGCGTCCTTGCGCCGGTCCTGGGGCTCTGCGCCCGAGAGCAATTCCCGAAAGACAGGACTTGACAGCAGCTCTACTGACACTAGAATTTTGCTAAAGGAGGAACTTAATGCGTCGAACCTTTTTCGGATTAGTGATTTTGGCCGCGGCCGCTGGCCTGATTCTGACAACTTCCTGCCAGCATGAAAGGGCCATGCAGATTGTCTCGATTAACGACCACGAGCCGCTGATGTCCGACATCATTGACTTCGGAAGTATAACCATCACCGAACCCGGAGAAGAACCTGAGATATACCTCATCTCCCAGTTCCCGGAAGACGTCGTTGACATCGAGTTCCTGTATGTTGAGACCGGTCTGGGCCTGCCCACCTGGACACCCTACAAGGTTCAGATTTCCAAAATAACGATTGACTATATGGATGCCGAGGTGCTCCCCGAAGCGGCCCAGGAATACGGCCGGGTGATTCTGCCGGCAAGCATCACGGTTGAGTCTGACCCTGAAGGTGAGAAAACCGTAACAGCCAGATTTGCGCTCGCTCCGGCCCAGTGGAAAGAGTTCTATTTCGGAGACGACGCCCAGGACGCGCCTGAAGACGACGATTATGGCGTCGTAGCGACTGTCAAGGCCAAGGTCAGCGTAGAAGGAACAGACCAAGCCACAGGCAATAAGGTGACGGCCAGTGCCGAAGTCACTATAGTGGTCGGCAACTTCTGGGATGACCCGGACCGGCTTGGGCAGTAGGACTGCAGCACAACGCCTGCCGGCCTCCTGAAGTACCGGCCGGCAGGATGTCAATAATGACCAACCAACCCAAGAAAGGGGAACCTGTATGAAAAAGCATGTCGTAATGACTCTGGCCCTGGCCATGGTCCCGTCCCTGGTTCTTGCCTATCCGGCTGTCGGTGGCGGACGCGGCCTGTACCGGGTCCAGAACGCGATGGTCGAAGAAGAAGCCGGACTGACCATCTCGCTTCACACGTTCGGTCGGCATCCCCGGATAGAAGACGCCGACCCGGGATGGATAGCAGACCTGACAGCCCCGGAACTGAGCTACACCCCGATTGCCATGAAATACGTCGGCCTCGAAGTATTCACTTCTTGGGGCGGGGTATTCCAGTACCCAAAGGAATTCTATGTGTCGCCCAAGAAATTCGGTATGGGGCTGCACGACCTCAGAGCCGGAGCAAAACTGTCCATCCCCATCATCCCGGTGCTGAAACTGGGCGGGACCGCCTCTTACACTTTCACAACCGGCCGGGACACCGGTGCGTATCTCTGGGTCGACCCGAATTGCCTGCCCCTGGCCGATGACCCACCCTACACCTGGACCGGGCTGGCAACCTTCCAGTTCCAGGATGTCGCTCTGTCCGCGCCCAACTTGATGTTCAACTACGGCAAGGTTAACAAGGCCACGCTGTACGGTGTGGGAATCGAACTGGCAGCCGCGGGTTTCGCGCTCTTTGCCGAAGCCCGCTCGCTCCAGCCCGAGGCCTCGACCGGGCTGCTCGATATCAAGAACGGCGAAATCCGGCTCACCCCAGGTGTTGCGTTCGGCACGTCAGGACTGACCCTCAAAGCCGGGTACACATTCTCCTGGGGCCCGGGCGCTCCGAATGAAGCTGTCCTCGGTCTTGTGATTGCCACCCCGTTTGGCAAACGCGTGCCCCCGGAATTCGGCACCATTGCCGGCAAGGTATCTGATGCCCGGACCGGCGAGCCGCTTGAAGCAAGCGTAGCATTCCCCGAAAACCCGGAACTCGCGTCCATGAGCACAGACCCGAGCACCGGCGTGTTCACAATCGAGAAAGTCCCGGTCGGCGTTGTCATCGTCGAAGTCAGTGTCGAAGGCTACCACCGCCAGGCAATGCCGATAAACGTCGAAGCCGATGCCGTATCTCAGTACGAGTTCGCGCTCAAGCCGCTCGTGACCTACGGCGTGATTGCCGGCATGGTGACTGACGCCACCAACAACCAGCCGCTCGAAGCCGCAATCGAGTTCCCGAAGACTGATGTCAAACCGGTCAGGTCTGACCCTGGGACCGGAGCGTTCCGAATCGACGACGTCCCGGTCGGCGTGTATACCGTTACTGCATCCGCTGAAGAGTACTTCAAAGCCTCGCTCACAGTCCAGGGCGAAGAAGGCCGGGTTGCGTCTCCCACTTTCGCATTGAAACCGCTGACCATGAAGTCCACGATTACCGGCAAGGTGTCTGACAAAAAGACCGGCGAGCCCGTTGCCGCAGTAGTCAGCTTCCCGGGCAGCGATGTGCCCGAGGTTGAAAACGACCCTGAGACCGGAGTGTATAAAACCGACATCCCGGTCGGCTCCTATGCCATGAAGGTTTCGGCCGAAGGGTACATAGCCCAGACCGCGGCAGTGGTCATTGAGGAAAGCAAACCGACCATCAAGGACTTCGAGCTGATTAAGGAAGGCATGTCCATCACGCTGCGCGGCATCTATTTCGACTTCAACAAAGCGACTATCAAACCGGAATCCCGTCCTGCGCTGGAAGACGCTGCCAAGATAATGCAGGATAACCCGACAATCAAGGTCGAAATCCAGGGCCACACCGACTGGATTGGTCCTGACGCTTACAACCAGAAGCTCTCCGAACGCCGGGCCCAGTCAGTCGTGACCTACCTGGTTCAGAACTTCGGCGTCGGAGTCAGCCGGCTCACCGGCAAAGGATACGGCGAATCCAAACCGATTGCCTCCAACGAAACCGACGAAGGCCGTTCTCTCAACCGAAGGGTCGAGTTCTTCATTATCAGCGCCGAGGAAGAATAGCAAAACCGGCTCACCGGATACCCGCGGGGGAGACTTATGTCTCCCCCGCCTGCTTGTAAATACCTTGACAAGAAACTAGATAGTTAATACACTCAGGCATCGAGAGATAAAAGTTTGCCAAACACGACCCAAGGAGGAAGTATGAAGAAGATGTCTGTGTTGATTCTGCTGACGCTCGTTTTGTCAGCACCCGTGCTCGCTGGCCCGGCCCTTGGCGGCGGCCGTGGCCTCTGGCGTGTCCAGGACGCCCGCGTTGAAGAAGACGGCGCTCTGGTCTTCGCCAGCCGCTGGATGTTCCACCGCGATGCGTTCCCCGACAG
>JAUWNN010000188.1 GCA_030612625.1 Caldifarciminota bacterium | reverse complement strand
ACAAGCGTTCTACTTACGGTTTGCTGGTCGGCGACGCCACTTACGATTACAAGAACAACCTCGGACGGTCAAAGCCACCCGGTGTTCCTGCTTATGAGATAGGATTCAGTCTGGACCCAAGCGGTGTCAGTGGCCGAGAGGCCTTGGCGTATGATGCCTGGTATGCTGATTTTGAGGGCGCAGGAGGAACTCCGGATATGGTGCTTGGCAGAGTGACTTCCAGAACCGGGGTTGAGTTCAGCCGGTTTGTTGAGAAGCTTATCGCTTATGAGAACGGGCCGGCCGGAATGTGGAGCAAACGCTTCATCCTGGTTGCGGATGACGAGTACCTTGGTCGGCCGGACAGGCCTGACCCGATCGGGTTCAAGCACATTGCCCAATGCGAAAGGATGGCGGTTCTGCCAGGTAACTTGATGAATCCTGTGAAGGTGTATCTGACCGAATATCCGTATGCCGGGATTAAGAACAAACCCGAGGCAAAGGCCGAACTCCTGCGCCAGATGAGCCGGGGTGCGCTTCTCCTGGTGTTTTTCGGCCACGGTGACGCCTTTGACTTGACACACGAAAGCGTTCTCAACATCTCCCAGGTCGGGGAGATTGACAATGGCTCTTGTGCACCGTTTTGCTATTTCGGCAGTTGCAGCGTGGGCAGATTCGAGGACACGCGCTATGAGTGCATTGCTGAGGAACTGGTGCGCAAACCTGATGGTGGAGCGATAGCGACCATCGGAGCGACAAAAGCAACGACCGCCGGGCCGAATGAGGTTTTCGCACGGAATCTGCTTGTTCCGTTGTTCAGCTATCCGGATTCCACCATTGGAATCGCTTTCTTCAACGCCTGGCCAACAGACAGAACATACCATCTTTTCGGGGACCCGGCAACAAGGTTACGGCTGCCAGCGGCTTCGACCCAGGAACTCGTAGTCAGGCCGGACACGCTGCAACCGGCCGCAAGATTCAAGGTGCGGTCGATACTGGAAGCTCCTGAAGCTGAGTTTGCCTGGACTCTCTTCGGTCCCTGGCGGACACGGACGTATGTTTCTAACCGTGGAATTGCCTTCTACACCTTGCCCGGAATCGAACTCGCACGGGGAAACGGTCGAATCCAGGAAGGCCGCTTTTTCTGCCAGGGTGTTTTCCCGCTGGGTGTTCCGCTTGATACAGTCTTTGTGGCGAATGGCTTCTATGCGCCGGTGCAGCGGTCTTGCCGCATCTGTGCATCGGTGTGGAACGACTCGGTGGGGTTGAGCACACTGCGTGACACTATCAGCTACACTCCAGAGCCGGCAGTGGTTGAGGACCGGACCGGGCCTGAGGTCGGCTTCTGGATGGATGGCCGGCGACTGGAACACGGCGCTGTGGTCCCGGCTTCGTTTGAGTTGAACGGGGTAGTCACCGATTCTGCCGGAATCATGATTGCGCGTGTTCCCGGCTGGACCCCACGGTTTTTCGTCAACGGACGCGAAGGCGAAGTGAACCTTGCCGACATTCTGTTGTTTGACGACAGCTCGAGCTCGACGGCAAGATTCAGGGTGGGGGTCAAGCTGGGTGGAGAATTCGATACCCTCTGGGCAGAGGTTTATGACAATTTCCTGAACCGGACACTGGCCAGTGTTGTGGTCCGGTCGCTGTCTCTTGAGGAACCGCTGGCTGTTGACACGGTGCTGGTCTATCCGAACCCGGTCAAAAACGAAGCCCTGTTTGCTTTCACCCTGAACCACGGGGCGCATGTCAGGGTCAGGATTTTCACTCTCCAGGGAAGACTGGTGCGCGACCTGGGTGGGCCGGCGGTCTTCGGCTACAACCAGTTGCCCTGGAACGGCAGGGACGAGCAGGGCAACCGTCTGGCAAACGGTGTCTACCTTTTCACCCTTACCGCACGCGCCGGCAGGGCCGGGCGGACCGAAACGGTGACAGTGCGGGACCGGCTCCTGGTTATGCGGTAGCGAGAAAGGCATATCTTAGCTTGACCCGTTTCACCACTGTTCTATAATCTTCAGTATGCTTAAGGAGGTCTGTATATGAAGAGAAATGCCTGCTGGCTTGTGCTGGTGGTTCTTCTTGGAATCGCCTACCCAAGCCAAAATCCGGGCGCAGTTTTTCTGATGATCTGGCCCGCAGCACGACCGACCGCGATGGGCGGAGCTTTTACCGCACTCGCTGATGATGCCAGCGCTATCTACTACAATCCGGGGGGACTTGCGTTTCTCGAGGAAACTCATGTAACCCTGATGCACGCAAACTGGCTGCCGGGGCTGTATCCCGGCATGTACTACGAGTACGCCGCCGGAACTCACCAGATAAGGAACCAGGGAAGCTTCGGTCTGAATGTCATCTACCTGACGACAGGCGAGACCGAGGTTATCAACGAACGCGGCGAGTATCTGGGTCGGTACACGACTTTTGATGTCTCGCCCGGAGTGGCCTACGGTTTCCCGGTCCTTCCGAATCTCGGCGCGGGTTTTGGTGCGAAGTTCATCTACTCCTTTCTGGTGCCGGGATGGGTGTTTGATGTCATGCCCGAGCTGGGACTCAAAGGTGGCACCGGTATAACCTGGGCCCTGGACTTCGGACTGCTTTACAAGCCCTGGCGTTTCCTGAACCTCGGGGTCTCGCTCGCCAATATCGGGGCGAACATCTCCTACACCTCTTCGGGTGAGTCCGACCCCTTGCCTCGGACCCTGCGTCTCAGCGCAGCGTACTTCCCGGTGCGGAGCAAGCACTTCAGGGTGGCTGTCGTACCAGAGGTGAGCAAGATCCTCGTCGGGATGTTCTACGACCCTGAGGGCACCAAGAGCTTCAACCAGGAGTTGCAAGCAGAGTGGCGCGACGCCTGGAAGACGCTCGCATTTGAGGGCACGTTCAAGGCTGACCCGCTCGCGCTTTCAGCCCGACTCGGGTACTTCGAGGACCTGACCGGTGCCCGGGGCGGTATCGTGGTCGAACGCGAGGGCAGCAGTCCAGAGCACGTTAGCCTCTGGGACGCCCTGACCCGGAAGGGGCTCGGCAAGGTGAGCAAGGTCGGTCTGTGCTTCGGCGGCGGCATCGAATACGCCCGGTTCAAGCTCGACATAAGCATCGACCAGTTAATCTACGATTTCGGCACCCAGAACTACAAGTTCTCCTTCTCCTACCAGTTCTGAGAAGAGAAATGAAAACCATCCCGCTGGCAACTGGAGCGACTGATGCCTAATCTGGTCGTTGTTGGTGCCCAGTGGGGTGATGAAGGCAAGGGCAAGGTGGTTGACCACCTGGCCCAGAGTGCAGATATGGTAGTTCGCTACCAAGGAGGGCCTAACGCAGGACACACCGTTTGTTTCCGTGGCAGAGAGATTATCCTTCACCAGATACCGTCCGGGATTCTGACTCCGGGAGTGAAAGCGGTCATCGGCTGCGGTTGTGTGATTGACCCTTATACGCTAGCAGAGGAGTCTGCGGCGCTGAGGAGACTTAAGATTTCCTACGGGCGCAGGCTGCTGATTGACAGCCGCGCTCACATGATTCTGCCCTATCACCGGATGCTTGACACGCTGCAGGACAAGCAGCGCGGCAAGCGGCGCATCGGTACGACCGGCCGGGGCATCGGACCGGCGTATCAGGACAAGCTGGCCCGGGTCGGCATCAGGGCCGCGGACCTGCTGCACGAGGACATTTTCATGGACAAGCTCAGGCGCAACGTTGCGGCCGCCAATTTCGTCCTGATGGACCGGTACAAAGCCGACCCGATTTCATTCAAGAGCCTGGCTGAAGACTACTGGAAGGTGACGCGGCCGCTGGCCCGGATGGTTGGGGACGGCAGCGCAGTTGTTGAACAGGAACTGAAAAAGGGAACAAGGGTGCTTTTTGAGGGGGCCCAGGGAGTCCATCTTGACCTTGACCTTGGGACTTATCCGTACGTTACGACATCTTCGACCGGGGCATGGGGTGTGGGTCCTGGGGTCGGAATCAGCCCTTTGTGGCTGGAACAGGTTGTCGGAGTTGCCAAGGCATATACGACCAGAGTCGGGATGGGCCCTTTCCCGGCTGAGATTGAGGGCTCGGAGTCTGAGGTTTTGCGCAAGCTCGGGGCTGAGTACGGCGCAACTACGGGCAGGCCGCGGCGATGCGGCTGGTTTGACGCCGGCTTGTTGCGGGCGTCGGTGCGCTACAACCGCTTTACCGCTTTAGTCGTCACCAAGCTTGATGTGCTTGATTCCCTTGAGGAAATTAAGGTTTGCACTGGTTATTCTCTGAACGGCCGCAGGGTAAGGGAGTTTGATGCGGCCCATGCAGTTGAGCTTGAACCGCAGTACATAACGATGCGCGGCTGGCGTCAGCCAACCGGTTCGTGCCGCAAATACCGCGAGCTTCCGCTTGGAGCGCGGCGCTACCTGCGCAAGATTGAAGAACTGGTCGGCTGCCCGATTGCGCTGATTTCGGTCGGCAGCGACCGGACCCAGATGGTAGAGATGAAACCCGGAGCTTTGAAGTGGCTGAAATCCGGGTGATGCGCAAAGTGCTGGCCAGCAACGATGCGTTGGCCGCATCCCAGCTTGAGCAGTTGGACCGGAACAGTGTCTTCGGGGTGAACATCATGTCCGGGCCGGGTGCAGGCAAGACGAGTCTTGTGGAACGGACAATCGAGGCACTGGGCAGCAAATACCGCGTCTACGTGATTGAGGGCGATATCCAGGGCAGCCTGGATGCGGAGCGGGTCGCGGCCTTGGGGGTCCCGGTGACCCAGATAAACACCCAGGGCGCGTGCCACCTGGATGGATTGATGATGTCTTCGGTGTTTCCCGGAATTGACTTTTCCCAGGTAGATTTACTGCTTATTGAGAATGTCGGGAATCTGGTCTGCCCGGCCGAGTTCACGCTGCCGGTCCATTGCAATGTTACTATTATCTCGACGCCCGAGGGCAGTGACAAGCCGGTCAAGTATCCGCTGATGTTCACAAAGTCGGACATCATTGTCATCAACAAGATTGACCTTCTGCCTCATGTGGATTTTGACGCTGAGGAACTGAGCCGGGCGGTGCGCAAGTTGAAGCCTGACATTCCGGTAATCCGGATGTCCACCAAAACCGGTGAAGGCGTGGATGGATGGATTAGTTGGCTTGAAGAGAAGCTGACCGGGCGCAAGGAAGGTCAAGGGAGATTATCGTGAACATCCGTAAGCTGCTGGTTTTATGGGTATTTATCGCTGTGATAGTCGGCTGCACAGAGCTGGACCCATTTGAGATTTCCACCACCAGTCTGCCGGACGGCAAAGTGGGTGAGAGCTATTCAGCCTGGATAAGGACAACCGGTGGTCACGGCAATGTCAGTATCCGGGTTCTGTCCGGGCAACTGCCTCCGGGTGTCAGCTTCCGCCAGGAAGAGCGGGACGCTCGGCTTTCCGGTACGCCATCGCTGGCCCGAGACTTTCTGTTCACGGTCGAAGCGCGTGATTCCTCGAGCAGTTCTGAGCCGGACCCGGCTGTTGTGGTAACTCAGGGGTTTGCAATAACGGTTAATCCCTGATTAGCAGGGACAGGCCGGAACGGGCTTTTCAGGTCAGCCATCAGCCGGTAACCAGCAGGAATTAGTTGACACCGTGCTTCTGAAGTGTCTAATATTTGATGGCTAATGTCCATAAAGGAGGTCAGATGAAACGTTCGAGTCTGTTGGTTCTGGTGCTGGCCGTTTCGGTCGGCCTGGCCGGCGGCATCACTGAAACGTTCCGCTATTCCAGTGATGCGCTGAAGCTCGGGACCGAGAACGGCTACACCACGGTTGACTTTCGGGGCACGCCTCATGCCGAGCCCCTGGGCGTACCCGACCTGCCGGCACTGCCCTATCAGGTGGTATTACCACCGACCGCTGAAGTGACCGGGTTTGAAATCACCGCAATCGAGGAAGAACCGGTGACCGGACAATACGACGTCATCCCGGTTCAACACCCGATTCCCTGGATGGAGAATCCACCGCTACAGCCATTCGTTGAGCCGGACCCGGAAGTCTACTCAGTTGACGCTGTGTTTCCCAAACAGGCCGGCCGGCTGGTTCATACCGGCAACAAGTCC
>JAUWNN010000287.1 GCA_030612625.1 Caldifarciminota bacterium | reverse complement strand
GGGGATGCTGGTCTGCGTGTCATTGATGTAAACGACCCGAGAAACCCGGATGAAGTCGGTTATTATGACACACCAGGCTGGGCCTTGCGTGTTGCGGTATCAAGCCAATATACGTATGTGGCTGATTACTCCGCCGGGTTGCAGGTGTATGAAAATCTGCTTATCGGCATCAGTGAATCAGAAGGTAACCGGCTTTCTTCTTACCAGGTTCGGCTCCTGCAGAACCCGGTCCAGGATGGGTTCATAAGGCTCAGCCTGGGAAATCCCCAAGCAGGTGTTATCGCTTTCGACCTTTATAACACTGCTGGCCAGAAGGCTGCAACATTCCGAAAGCTGTTGCCCGGCTCAGGCAGTCGTGAAATACGCCTGCCGACAAAAAACCTGTCATCTGGGGTCTATTTTCTTCAGGTAACAACAGGCTCTGACTCACGCCACATCAAAGTGGTCGTGGCAGAATAGGACGAGCCAGCCTCGGTCATCGTTCATAGTTCATCGTTGTTCGTTCAGGAGCCAAGAACAGGCTTTACTTCGGCTAATCCAGTCCATAAACTCAACTATTCCATGCGCTTTCTGACAAAGGAATACATGCGGGTTGCATATTCCCTTATGGCCCTGGTTGTGTTTTTCCTTCCGGCTAGTGGTTTTGCCGAACAAACCAAATCACTGGAACTGATTGATTCTCTGGTTGAAGAAATTGCCAATCCTGTCATCGAGGACCGGCGTGACCTTCGGAGGCTCAAGGAACTGTGCAACAGTCTGCCTGATATAGAAACTGAAGACAAAACCGTACAGGCCAAGCTCGACCGCCTCCATAATATCGCAGCCCATCTTTCCAGAGAATTCCTGTCGCTGGAATACGAGCCTTTGCGCAACATCTTTCTTGTCGCCTGGCCAGACCTGACCCAAATCGAGAAGCAGAACCTTACGAACATGATGCTTGATGCATACGCGCGCATCCGAAACATATTCTGTGACAGCATCGGTGTCGGACCACCACTAGGGTTCATATTTGTCGTCATTCCTCTGCTCGAAACAGACTTTGTCAAGACATTCTCAGAAATGGGAAGAGAAAAAGTTGGAGCATTCATCCAATACGGCCGATGGATTGTAGTCCCTTTGAAGAAACACAAACCCGGGCTTGGCGGTGAATACTATCGGCTATTCTACAACCACTTCGAGCACGAACTTGTCCATGCCTTTGTGAACACGAACATCGGGGTAAAACCTACGATGGGTTTGCCGAAATGGTTTCACGAAATGGTGGCAGTAAGCTTTGGGGAAGCTGAGACGCCAATTACAACCCCTGACATCTCACTCAAAGTGAGCATCTCACGCGAGTATCAGGAGTACTTTCATTTGGCGCAATATCTTCGAGGTAAATTCGGCAGCGATGCCTACTATCAATTCGTCAGGACAACGATGGAAAGGAAATCGGCCGATGCCGGGCTTGAGGATGTATTTGGTTATGATTCCTATGAAAGCCTCAGAGAAGAATGGCGGAACGCTCTGAACCGGAAAAGAACCAGGACAATTATCCTCGTGGTGGGCATAGTGGCAATATTTGTCGTGCTTTGGGGCATGATGAGCACCATCAGGAGGAAACGCCGAACCAGAGAGTTCGGCATACTGCTTCAACAGGCACGCACACACTTTGGGGCAAGGCGATGGGCTGATGCACGAACGGTTTATGAAAAACTACAGGCAGGAAGATACGATTTCCTCCGTGACCCGAAAATAGACAGAGAAACAGAGCAGCATCTGGATGAAATAGACGAAAAGGAATCCGAAGACAGCTATTGGAGCTGGACAACAACAGGTCTGTAGGGGCGAACGACCGTCCGTGCCTTACAGCCCGTATTTCTCGATGATTTCGTCCTTGGTCTTGCCCAGGATGTCGTATTTCTTGCCGATTTTGGTGAAGGCCGCAATCGCTTTGTCCACCTGCTCGCGCTCTTGCCCGGCTGAGAGCTGGACCCGAATCCTCGCCTGTCCTTTGGGCACCACCGGGTAGAAGAACCCGATGACATAGATGCCCTCAAAGTACAAGTCCCGGGACATGTCCTGGGCCAGCTTCGCATTGTAGAGCATGATCGGCACAATCGGATGGTCACCCGGCACAATACCAAACCCGGCATCAGTCATCGCCTTGCGGAAATGCCTGGTGTTCTCCTCAAGCTTGTCCCTGCGTTCAGTGGTCGCGCTCAGGATGTCAATCACCCTGACCGTTGCCGCAGCCACAACCGGACAAAGGCTGTTTGAGAACAGATACGGCCTGGACCGCTGCCTGAGCATGTCAACAATCTCCTGACGTGCCGCAGTGCACCCGCCCGACGCTCCGCCCATCGCCTTGCCGAACGTGGTCGTGATGATGTCAATCTTGCCCATCACCCCGCGATACTCGTGGGTGCCCCGGCCGGTCTTGCCCATGAATCCGGTAGAGTGGGAATCGTCAATCATTACCAGGGCATCATACTTCTCAGCCAGCGGACATATCTGGTCCAGCTTGGCGATGTCGCCGTCCATCGAGAAAACCCCGTCGGTCGCGATAACCACGAATCGGGCCCCGCCGTCCCTCACCTCTTTCAGCTTGGCCTCAAGGTCGGCCATGTCAGCATGATTGACTATCTTGCGCCGCTCCTTGGGAACCTTGCACAACCTGATGCCGTCGATTATTGAGGCGTGATTCAGCTTGTCGGTGATAATCGCATCTTCCTTGGTGAACAGGGCTTCGAACAGACCGGCGTTCGCGTCCATGCACGACGAGTACAGGATGGCATCGTCGGTCCCGAGGAACTGTGCAATCTTCTTCTCCAACGTCTTGTGCAGGTCCTGGGTCCCGCAGATGAACCGGACCGAAGACATCCCGAACCCCCACTTGTCAAGACCCTCTCTGGACGCCTTCATCACCTCAGGGTGGCTTGAAAGCCCGAGATAGTTGTTCGCGCAGAAGTTCAGGACTTCCTGTGGCTTTGCACCCGCCGGATACTCGACGTTGATATCAGCGGCCTGAGGCCCGAGGATGTACCGTTCCTCTTTGAAAAGCCCGGCCTGCTTGACTGTCTTGAGCTCGTTCTGAAGAAACTCCTTCATCTTTCCGTATGCCATTCATTCCTCCTTAGTGATAATCTGAAGTATGAAGGATGAGGGATGAACCGACTCCTGCCGCTTCCGCCTTCATCCTTCCGCCTTCATCCTTC
>JAUWNN010000033.1 GCA_030612625.1 Caldifarciminota bacterium | reverse complement strand
CTTTTTCCCTGTCAACCAGCAGCTCCCGGGCATTGGTCGGGCACACCTGAGAACAGGCACCGCAGCAGATGCACTTGTCTTCGTGGACTTTGAGCACGCCCCGGAAGTTGGGATGAACCGAATCAATCTCCTTCGGGAACTTGGTTGTAAAGGGTCCGGTGAATACCGCGCGCAGCGCCTCGGCCAGTTCTCTCAACTTGGGCAGCGGGATTCTCATTCGTCTTCTTCGATTGCCGGCTTCTCCCCCCGGTCTTTGGAGAAGTCGTCTTTCACGGTCTTGTGCCACATCTTGATACCGAATATGAGTGAGCCGCGCGAAAGCGCATGCGACGCCACCGGCAGGTTGATAAGCACAAACAGAATGCATACCAGCGCCTTGATTCCAAGCGCGCTGAATCCACTCAGCAGGAATATGCCGAATAGAATCCCGCAGGTACCCAGGGTCACGCTCTTGGTTGCGGCCTGCATCCGGTTGTACAAATCAGGGAACCTGACCAGACCCAGGCACCCGAGCATATTGAACACAACCCCGCCGATGATGAACACCCAGCCCAGTGAATCAATCATCGAGGCTTCTCCCTTGCAGGTACTTGGACAGGGCCAGTGTCGCAACAAACGATATTACGGCCAGCGCAATCGAGATGTCCAGAAGATAGGCCAGCTTGTACTGAAGCGCCATCAAGGCGGTAATGCTCGAGAATATCACCGCTACGATGTCAACCGCAATCACCCGGTCCGAAATGCTCGGGCCCCGCAGCACCCGGTACAGGCAGAAGAAGGCTCCGAGCACCAGGATTACCAGGAGAATCGTCATAATCTTTCACCACTAAGACACAAAGTCACTATAAAAGAATGTCCAATCCCTAATACCCAATGTCCAATCAAATCCCAATGACCGAATGACCAATGAGACGGATTTCCGCTTCTGCTCCAATCGTCATTAGACATTAGTCATTTCCCCTCTCTCTGATTCTCTGTGCCTTTGTGGTAAACATTCCTTCAGTCGAATATCCTGGCCAGGAGCTTCTCAAACGGCCCTTTGATAATCTTCGCAGCCAGCTCAGAGTCATCGGTCTTCACGTCAATCCAGTGAATATAAAGCACGTCGTCCTTGATTTCAACCGTCATCGTGCCTGGGGTCAGCGTAATCGAGTTGGCAAGGAACGTCCGGGCTATTTCACTCTTCAGGCTGGTCTTTATCCTGACTATTCCCGGGTTCAACCGCAATCCGGGCGCAAGTACCCGCAACGCCACATCCAGATTGGCCTTGAAGCACTGGTATGCGAATACCGGCATGAAAATGAGCAGCCAGAACCACCGCCTGGGGTTGAGCAGCTTGCCCGGGTCCAATGGCAGATACTTGCCGAAAATCAGCGCGGCAATGAAAGACAGGACCGCGCCGGCAATCACCGACTGGTACTCAACTGTCCAGGTCATCAGCAGCCAGATGGCCATTCCCGCAATCCAGTAAGCAAGTTTACGCGCCACGCCGAATTCCTTCATCATCAGGACACGAAGTCACATACCCTCGGGTAACTCCGTATTCCGCGCTCTGCCTTTTGCACTCTGCCTTTTGACTTCGCTTCTTTGTACTACAAGGGTACAAGATCGTCGTTTCCGCGAAGATGTTTTCCGCTGTCATTCCTGTTTCGTGGCTTTCGTGATTTCGTGGCTAATCCTGGTTTGGTTGCGGCCCTTCGGGGGCCGCGCTAGGTCCTTTGTGCCTTTGTGGTGAGATTCTTCGCTTCGCTCAGAATGACAAAGGGGTTCTCTTTGTACTACAAGGGTACAAGATCGTCGTTTTCGCGAAGATGTTTTTCCGCTGTCATTCCTGTTTCGTGCCTTTCGTGATTTCGTGGCTAATCCTAGTTTGGTTGCGGCCCTTCGGGGGCCGCGCTGTGTTCTTGGTACCTTTGTGTTAAACATCTGCCTTATCCTCCCAGCACCATCCGGGCATAGGCCAACCCGCTGAAAAGCACCTCAGCAGCAGGCCGTACAACCCAGTCCAGCACCGGCTTGAACCCGACTCCGAACGCAAACGCCAGCACCACCAGCATCACCATCGCCAGCAGCATCATCGGTGGTGACTCTTTTGCCGGTGTCGGCTCAACGCCCTTGCGAGAGAAGAACACGCTGTTAATCACTTTCAGCAGGTAGCCGAGAGTTACAGTCGAGAACAGGGCCGCCAGTATCGCCACCCAGTACATCTTGGCCGCGACCGCACCAAGGATAATGAACAGCTTGGAGAAAAACCCGGCAAACGGCGGCACCCCGGCCAGCGACATCGAGCCCAGGATATAGGACCAGGCCGTAATCGGCATGGACTTCTCCAATCCGCCAATCGTACCGATTTCCCGGGACCCGGTCTGCCGCTCAACCGAACGGGATGCAAGAAACAGCAACCCCTTGGTGACCGCGTGCGCGAGCATGTGAAACAGAGCACCGACAATCGCCCAGTGATTCCCGATGCCGAACCCGAGCAGGATGTACCCGACCTGGCTCACGGTCGAATACGCCAGCAGCCGCTTGTAGTTCTTCTGAGTAATAGCCAGAAGCCCGCCCGCGATGATTGAAACCAGTCCGAACCCGACCAGCATGTTGAAGAAAGCCGGTGCAGTCGCCCGCGCAAGCCCGAACACATTGAACACCACCCGGACCATCGCATAGACCCCGAGCACTTTGATGAACACACCGGACAGCATCGCGGACACCGGTGCGGGTGCAGACAGGTGAGCGTCCGGCAGCCAGGAATGAAACGGCACCATCGCCATCTTGATGGCAAACCCGACCAGCATCGGGCCCAGGACCAACCAGAACCACGGCGTCTGACCCATCCGGGCCAGCACCTGCGACATGTCAGCCATGTTCAGAGTCGATGTTTTCGCATAGAGCATCGCGATTGAGAACAGTATCGCCAGGCCGCCGATTTCGCCCATCACCATGTACTTGAACCCGGCCTCCAGCTCCTCGGCCTCGGTGCCGAATGCCACCAGCGCGTAAGAAGCGATTGCAGCTATCTCGATGAATACGAACATGTTGAACATGTCGCCCGAAATAGCCACCCCGTTCATCCCGGCCAGCAGCAGCATGAAAAGGGTGTAGTACCGCCACCGGCCGGTAAACTTGTCCAGATACCGGACCGAGAACAGCAACGCCGGGAAACCGACCAGATTCGTTATAAGAACCACGAGCGCGCTCAGCGAATCGTATACAAGTGTAATTCCCAACGGCGGCATCCAGCCGCCCATCTTGTACACAACAGCCGGCGAGCCGGTCGCCAGATGCACCAGCCCGTAGACCGACAGACCAACCAGGACCGCTCCCACAAGATTGGCTGTGATGTCGGTCAGCCCTCTCCACAGCTTGGCCAGCAGCGGAACCAGGAAAGCTCCGGCCAGGGGCAGCACCACAAATAGCGGAACCAGTCTGTCCATCGCGCTCTAGCCTTTCAACCGCCGGATTTCGGTGATGTCAAAAGTCTTGTATTTCGCATATATCCGCATCGCAAGCGCCAGCATCAGCGCAGTAGTAGCCAGACCGATGACAATCGCGGTAAGCACCAGAGCCTGGGGCAGCGGGTCCACGAAGTTCCGAGCCATATCCGGGTCGGTGATTATCGGAGCAAGCGCCTCGCGCTTGAATCCTGCGAACGCAAAGAACAGATTCACCGCGTACTCCATGAAGCAGAACCCGATAATCATCTTGATAAGGTTGCGCTTCACCACAATCGCGTACAACCCGAACAGGAACAACAGCACGCAGACGAGGAACGGAATCACGGGCCTTCCTTCATTACGTACTGCGAAGCGCCAAGCGCCAGGAATATCGCCCAGAGCCCGGCCCCGACCTTGAGCCCGATTGCGATATTCGCCAGCGGGATGATGCCGCCGCTCACCAGGTGCAGCGGCCTGCCTACCATAGCCCACAAGTTATTCAGGAAAGCGTAGCCCGCGAAATACCCGACAAGCCCGACCCCCAGGAAGAGCAGCCCGCCCAGGCTCTCGAAGAACGATGAGAACCGGTACGAACTCCGCTCCGAGTCTTCAACCGAGCCGAATGCGAGCGACATCAGGATGAACGATGCCGCAACGATGACCCCGCCGGCAAACCCGCCGCCCGGGGTCAGATGCCCGTGCAATGTTATGTAGCACCCGTACAGGAACAACATCCCGGCCACAAGCCCGGCAACCGTCTGGACAATGCTGGTCATGCCGCGCATGCTACTTCTCCTCCGGTTTCTTGTCCGCTTTGCGACCGAGTCGCCGCACTACCGTGAGCACGCCGACCACCGCGGTGAACAGCACCACCACTTCGCCGAGCGTGTCATAGGCCCGGAAATCAAGAATCACCGCAGCCACCAGGTTGGCCGCGCCGGTCTGCTGTAGACCGATTGCGATGTAGTCGCGCGCGACCCGCATCACCGGCTCGCCGAAAGCCGGCAGCTCACTGAACACACGGCAGGCCAGCACCATGAAGAGCAGCGCAAAACCACCGTACACCACGGCCGGGAAAACCAGCTCCTGCTTCAACCGCTTGCCAACAGTGGTATCGGTGTGGGTAGTACGCAGAATCACCGCAGCAAAGAACACCACAGTAAGGATTTCCACAACAATCTGGACAATCGCCAGGTCCGGGGCCTGCACCAGAATGAAAGCTATCGCCACGCTGAATCCGACCATCCCCATTGCAACAGCCGCGGCAAGCAGGTCCTTCACCTCAATCGCCACCACCGCGGCGGCGAGCATGGCAATCAGCACAACGTATATCTCTGTCATCGATTACCCCAGTAACAACACCAGATAAAACACAATCGCCCCGAGGAAAACCCACGCAACATAAAGCGGCAGATTGCCGGTATGCAGATACGAAAGTCCCTTTCCGGTCGCCTGTATCAGCTTGCCCAGATAATCATGCAGAAATTCAAGAGCCTGGTCAATGCCCTGCCTGAACACAACACCCACACCGTTCAATATGCCCCGCACCCAGTTGTACAGGTCAAGCGCGCCCGCTTCTCCGAACCGCAGCAGGTCGTCGACTATCGGGAGGCGCTTGACCGAGGAGTAAAACGCAGTGCCCGGAACCCGACTTTCTTCGTCGTCAGCAATCTTCTCCCCGCCCACAAAAGTCCTGCCCATAACCGGCCTGCGCGCAGTGCCGAACAGGTAAATCAAAGCACCGATGCCCAATGCCACAAGCAGCAAGAGAGTAGTCAACACCGGCTGCCAGATTCCCAGTGGCTCAACCCCAAAAGGCAGACTCGGATAAATCAGTCCGCGCAGCGGCACCTGGTATGCGAAAATACCGAATGCAATGCACAACAGCGCAAGAACCATTGTCGGCAGCCACATCGTGAAGCTGCCTTCGCGAACCTTGGCCAGCGCTTTCGGCCGGCCGCCCAGGAACATCGCGTGCAGCAGTTTCAGGAAAGAAGCCAGGGTCAATACGCTGCCCAGCATCGCGGCGACCAGGAAAATAGGAAACAGCCGGTTCCCTTCGCGCGCTACATCAATAATACCCTGGTACACCATCCATTTTGAGAAGAACCCGCTGAGCGGCGGCACGCCTGCAATCGCCATCGCGCACACCAGGAACGAGAAGAACGTAAGCGGCATCTGCCTGGCAAGTCCTCCGAGTTTGTCAATCTCGTCGGTCTTGGTCCAGTACTCAACCGAACCGGCCGAAAGGAACAGCCCGGTTTTGTAAATGGAGTGATTCAGCATGTGAAACAGCCCGCCCGCAATACCGATAGGAGTGCCGGTGCCGATTCCAAGCACCATGTACCCGACCTGGGACACCGCATGGAAAGACAAAAGCCGCATGACCCGCTTCTGCACCAGTGCCATCATCACCGCGCCCAGGACCGTGATTGCGCCAACCGCCATAAACACATTCCGCAAAACCATATTGCTCGCAATGTTGAACACATATACCGAAAGCCGAGTCAGTAGGTAAATCCCGAGCAGCTTATCGAGTGAAGCCGGAATGAACGCCATGACCGTTGCCGGCGATGTCTTCGACGCTTCGGGAATCCAGCTATGCAGCGGCATTGAGCCGGCTTTGGCCAGCGCTCCGACCGCCACAAGCACAAAAGCCAGTATCATCATCGGGTCATGCAAAGCCATTGGAGCCCGGGGCGCAAGGTCAATCCAGCCGTTCTTTACGACAAGAATGGCGATGCCTAGAAGCATTGCGAAATCTGAAAGGCCCACAACCACCAGCGCTTTGCGGGCAGCTTTTTCAGCACCAGGCCGGCCTACGAATAGAAGGCCGTACACAATCACCAGCAGGCTGCCCCAGAAGAAAAGCAGAGTCACGAGATTAGAGGCCAAAAGCACCCCGTTAGCCCCGGCCAATGCCAGAAGCAAGTACAAGTAATAGCCCCTGGTTCCTTTCCAGTTCTTCATATAGCGGAACGAGAACAGGACCACCAGAACCCCGAATATAGCAACAAACAGCAGAATAAAACCGGAAAGCGCATCAAGCCGGAACGCCACCGGAATTCCTGAAACATCCATCAGTTTGTAAATAACGACCTCGTGGCGCGAAGTGAAGAACAACCGCACCGCATAGTAGAGTGTCAGGATGGCGCCGATAAAGCTGAACTCGTTGCGCAGCCTGCCGATAAGATAACCCAGCAGCCCGGCAAGGGCCGGAATAACCATCATCAGCAGAAAAGAATGCATTATAGAGAATGAAGGCAGAAAAAGGGGTTCAAGGGGTCAAGGGTTCTAGGGGTCAAGGGACCGAACCCTGGAATCCTAGAACCCTGGTTCTGCGTCCTCGCAGGTGCCATCCGATGGCTCAACCCTGGAACCCTGGAACCCTTGCCTTTCATAATGCAGCAACAATCCCCTGGTCAAGAAACCGACTGAGATAGGGAAATAAGAACCCGAGCACCAGCGAAGCCGCGGCCAGCACAACAACCACCGTTGTCATAACACCGGAATCTCGACCGGTAATACCCTCACGCGGTTCGCCTGTGAACATCCGGTAGACCCTGAGCATATAGAGCACAGTCATGACAGCCGCGATAATCCCGCCGGTCGCGATTACCAGATTGCCTTTGACCGCGGCCAGAATCACATAGAACTTGCCAAAGAAACCCAGAAGCGGCGGCAGGCCGATAATTGACAGCATCAATACCGCGCAGGAAACCGCGGTCACCGGCATTGAATGCGCCAGCCCACTGAGTTCATCGATATTCCGCTTGTGCGTGGTACGCTCAACAATACCCATCGCCATGAACAGCCCGGCCTTGGCCAGACAATGAGCCACAAGGTAAATAACCCCGGCCATCAGCCCGAACCCCTCGGCAAACGCAAAACCGATAAAGATATAACCCAACTGGCTTACGGTCGAGAAAGCCAGCACCCGCTTGTAGTCCTTCACCCGCAAAGCGCATCCTGCGGCCAGAAGCGAACCGCCCACACCGAGACCCGCGACCAGCAAGGGCCACCACGAAGGAAGGACCACCTGGCTCTGGATGAATATCCGGAGATAGGCAATCAAACCAATCTTGGCGATAATACCAGACAGCAGCGCGCTCATCGGCGAGGGTGCTGCAGTATGAGCATCCGGCAGCCAGATGTAGAACGGCAGACTGGCCGACTTGGTAATCATGCCCACCAGAATCAGCAGCGATGCCCAAATGCTGATACCGGACCCGGCCAGACTGTTCACATTCAGAGTCTGATGCTCGACAAAGATGCCGGCAAATCCCACCAGCATCAGAACCGACCCGGTAAACGTCATGAACAGTGTCTTGGTTGCTGCGCGAATCTCGCGGTCATTGCGGTAAAAAGCAACCAGACGCCAGGTCGCCATACCGGCCACTTCCCAGAACAGGTAGATCATCAGAAGATTCTGAGACAGGCAGAATCCGACCATGCTTCCAAGCATCACCAGCAGGAATCCGTAGTAGTCGTCCTGAAACGGATAGTCCTTCATATAGCTCAGGGAATAAATCGTCACCAGAAGCCAGACAAAGCTGAACAGAACCACCAGCAGCAGCCCGATTCCGTCCACCATTAACAAAGGTACAGGTGCTGCCCCGAGGACACCCATAAGCCAGAGGTTGTGGGAACCGGGACCCGCAGTCACCCACAATACGATAGCCAGCCCCAGGGTGGCCGCACTCCCAAGAACAGCTATGAGATTCCGCGCCCAGGGGCTCAGCCTGCGAAGAATCAGCAGCAGGATGCCCAGCACAATCGGGACAAGAATCACCGCTGCAACCAGACCTGTCATTTCCCGTACTTCTCCTTGAGCCGCTCGGTCTTCTGCCAGGACAGCCTGAGCAGTTCCTGCCACGTGAACTTCTGCTTACCGTCTTCAAACGCTGCCATCCTCTCGGTGCAGCAGTAGCACGGGTCAACCGCGGCCAGGGTCAAAGCCGCATCCGCAATCGAGCCGCCTCTCACCGCAACGACATTGGAAGCGATGTTCATGAAGCTCGGAGCCCTGATTTTATGCCGCAAAGGCCGGTTCGAGCCGTCGGACCGGATGTAATGGAAAACCTCGCCCCGAGGTGCTTCGGTCCTTCCGATACCCTCGCCCGGTGGTATTTCGTCAATCCGGGCCTGAATCGGCCCGTCCGGCAGCGCCTTGAGACATTCCCGGATTATCCTGACCGACTCAATCATCTCCAGTAGTCGCACTTTGGTCTTGGCCAGGACATCGCCTTCAGGGAAAACAATCACATCCCATGGCACCAAGTCATAAGCCGCATGCGGTTCATCACGCCGCACATCCCAGGGAACACCGGACGCGCGCGAAGTCGGCCCGGTCGTTGCATAGGCAATCGCCTGCTCCTTGGTCAGAATCCCGACCCCCTCAAGCCTGGCTCGCATCACCGGGTCATCGAGCACCGCATTAGTCAGCATCCACACCTTTTTCTCAACCACATCCATCGCCTTCTCGATTTCAGGTATCTGCTCTCTGGTGATGTCACGTCTCACCCCGCCCGGCTTATTCATCGCATAATGATTCCGATTCCCGGTAATCATCTCAAACACCTGAAGCACGTATTCACGATACTTCCAAGCCCACATCCAGACCGTGTTGTAACCGACAAAATGGCCGGCCAGACCCAGCCAGAGCAGATGAGAATGAATCCGCTCCAGTTCCTGGATAACGGTCCGAATGTAATCGGCCCGGGCCGGAGGCTTGATTCCAGCGCAATCCTCAATCGCCAAGACTGTTGCAAATGGGTGGGAATTAGAACAGATACCACAAATCCGCTCGACCAGAAACGGCACCTGGTCATAAGTCAACTCAGGCGAGATGAATTCATGGCCCCGGTGGTTGTACCCGAGATTGATTTCCAGGTCCACGACCTTCTCCCCTTCAACAATCAGCTTGAAGAACTCCGGCTCCTCCTGGAGCGGGTGATACGGCCCGATCGGAACTATCCGCCTACTCTTCGTGCTTTTCTGCTCTTCGCTCATAGTCTCTCCGCAAAGGATACCTGTCTTTTTCCCAATCTGTGTCCGAAGTCAAGAGCTGCACAAGGTTCGGATGTCCGGGGAAATCAATCCCCAGCATTTCATGCATCTCCCGCTCAATCCAGTCACAGGCCGGAAACCAGGTCGCCTGGGACTCGATGCTCGGGTCGTCTTTCGGGGCCAGAACCTTGAGCGTGTATATGGTTCCGGTCTTGTCTTCCGAAAAGTGATACAGCACCTCGAAACCTTCGCGCGTGTCTATGCCCGTGCATATTGACAGTCTCATCCCGCACTCCTTGTGCAGGAACTTGACCGCCTCAGTAACCTGCTCCCTGGGAATCCTGAGGTACAGCCGGCGCTCATTATGCTCGAACACCTCAACTCCGGGAAACTTCTCCTTGAACCTGGCTTCAGCTTCTCTCATAGCTTTGACAACGCTTTCACTATCCCGGTAATCATCGCTTCGGGTTTGGGAGGACAGCCCGGTATGTAAACATCCACCGGCAGATATTTGTCATAAGGCCCGACAGCATTATAGGAATTCCTGAAGATATTCGTATTGCAAGTGCAGGTTCCGATGCAAACCACAAGGCATGGCTTTGATGTCTGCTCATAGACTTCCATTACCCTGGGCAATGACTTCCGGTTCAGAACTCCGGTCACCAGCAGCGCATCGGCATGCCGTGGTGACCCGACCAGAACCATGCCGAATCTCTCAATATCATAGCGTGGGGTCAGCAGTTCCAGAATCTCAATATCACAGTTGTTGCACGACGCCGCAGCCACGTGGTAAACCCACGGCGACTTTTTCAGACCCCAGAGACCGAGTTTGCTCATAAGTTTGAGAACGCCAGTATGACCGCCAGTATACCGAAACCGCCCAGGAGAAACCAGAAGAACTTGAGCGCCTGGTCAATCCTGAAACGGGGGTTCGTATTCTTGATAAGGATTATCAGCACCACAATCAAAAGGAACTTGGGAATCGCCCACCAGTCTGCAAACCCGCCCCAGAACATGGTAATCAGGAACAAAGGAAGCAGGAAAAGCATCATCGCTTTCATCAGCTTGAACATCGCCAAGCCTACCCCGGAATACTCGATAAACACCCCGCTCATTATCTCCTGCTCGGCCTCGGCCATGTCAAACGGCACATACCCCAGCTTGGCCTGAATGCTGGCAAGAACTATCAGCGCGCCAATCACCCCGGAAACCGAATACAGAAACGGTCCGCCTGCCTGCTGGGCCGTAACCAGATCACCCAGCCGAATCGCCCCGCCCGACTTGATGACCGGAACCAGAATCGCCAGCAGGAATGGTAGCTCATACCCGAAATAGAGCGTCATCTCACGCGAAGCCCCGACCGCTGACAGCGGGTTGCGGCTGGCCGAAGCACCGATGATGATGGCCAAAGGCGGCAGTGCGAAAAGGTAGACCAGCACAATTAAGTCACCGACAAACGAACCTTGGGGATTGAAATTGACATAGAACAGCAGAACCGAAGTGATGCACATCGAAGCCATACCCAGAATCGGCGCACAAAGGAAAATGGTCTTTGAAGCACCTTTGGGCACGATTGTCTGCTTCAACAGCAGCTTGAGCAAATCGGCAAACGGCTGATAGAACGGCGGGCCTTTGCGCCACTGGACCCGGGCCGATACGAACCGGTCTACCCATGTCAGAACTAGCCCGACGACCACGCTGAACAGGAACCCGGGGAATACAATGAACTTGAATGCAAGTCCCCAGCCGCTCCATCCAATCATGGTCTCCTCCGGTGCGGCAAGCGGGCGGCAAAGCCCACACCGACCTTTTTCTCGACCACCTCTTCTTCCTCAACAAACTGGAGCGCACCGGTCGGGCAGGTAGCCACACAACGCGGGCCTTCAGCCCGGTCATTACACAGGCTGCACTTCTGAGAAATGCTGCGCAAGAGATCCGTATCCAGCACCCCGAAAGGACAAGCCAGAACACACGAACGACAGCCAACGCAATGGAAGTTGGACTGGTACACAAACCCGGTCTTCTCATCCCGGCGAATCACATCAAACGGGCAGGCCGCAACGCACAGCGGTTCCTCGCAATGCCGGCACGCCAGAGGCACAAATACAGTCTCGGTGACCCGGCCGTAGCGAATCCTGGCCTCACCCTTGAACCGGCTCCTGCAGGCCGCTTCACAAGCCTGGCACCCGATGCAGTAATCAAGCCTCAGAACGATTCTCTTAGCCACTAGAACCCTCTCGCCTCCGGCGACCTTCTTCTTTCACTTTGCATTTTTCAATTTGCACCTTGCATTTTGCCTTATCCGTTTTCCGCTGTCTCCGGTGCCGGTCTTGCCATCATCTCGCTCTTCTCAACTTTGACTCCAACCGGTGGAACCGCAGTCTCGCCGGTTCCGTGACATGTCCTGATTGGGAAAAGCGCCCGGTTCTTGTGTGCGTTCACCCCGATGCTCAGCACCCCGGCCATAACCGCATCCGTAATGTACACCGCAAGCTCCGCTTTGCCACACGGGCTCTCAACCACAAGACGGTTCTCTTCGGTCACATCAAGCTTCCGGGCATCAGTCGGACTTATAGAAATCCTCTCCTCAGCATCATAGAACCCGCCGATTCCAATCGCCTTCTTCTCGCCCACAAGCAGCCATTCCGGCTGTTCGACCGGGCCGGCTTCAGCCATTTTCCCGGCCATCTTCACCACTTCCTCCACTGAAACCGGTATCATTGTCTGTTCTGCAATCTCATCTGCCTGTGCAATCCGGCCCAATATCCATGGAACAGACTTGGTCCCACTGTAAGGCGCGGCCACCGGATGCCGGTTCACCTCACTCCAATAAGAATGGGTAGTCGACTCCTTCTCAAGCTCGCTCGGTATTGGCAGAACAAGCCCGGGCAAAGGTAATTCAGGCCTGAAGATGCTCGTGGCGACCCGATATTGCACCTTTCCCATTTCCGGGAAAAGCTCGGGATAGCTGTACGGGTACAGTCCACCGAGCCAGAACATCATCTTGATTCTTCCATCGCTGACCGCCTGGCGCAACTGGGCAAAACTCATCAGTCCCTGCGGCATTCTTGCCTCACCAAATCCGACAAAAGGCTTGCCGGCCTTAACCGCTACCAGTTGTGAGGCCAGGCTGTGCAGCCTCGGGTATGAAACCCGGCCCAGGTGCATCGCACTGCCGACAAATCCCACATTCCCAGGCGCGAGCATCTTGGCTGCCGCTTCCAACTGCTTGCGTTCGACTCCGGCAATCCCGCAGAACTTGTCAATATCAATCCCGGCAAGGGAATTGTCCAGCAGGGCCGCCAGCGCCATCAAGGCAAACACCTCGGTCCCGGGCCTTGTCTGGATGAACAGGTGAGCAAACCCGGCCTGCCTGGTCCTGATTGAATCAATCACCACCAGCCGGTTCTTTCTATCTGCGTACCGGGCTTCGATAATCGGCCCGGCTGCTACCGGCGAAGTGCTGAACACATCACCCACCAGAAGCATCGCCCTGGCCGTTCTGACTTCATCCAGAGTCGCATCCCTGGTCTGGTCCAACCGGAAGAAAAAGCTGTTCTCAGGCTCGATGTGGCCGCACACCAGATTCTGTGTGCCGAGCGCCTTGGCAAATCCGGTGACCAGCCGGATTTCATCACCGCTCCGGCCCCGGCCGTACACAATTGCCAGCTCTCCAGGCTCAACCGCACCCAGCCAGCTCTTTATCAACCCAATCGCCCGCTCCCAGGTAACTTCCTTACCATCGAGCAGCGGATAGCCCAGCCGCTTCGGATGGTCAATCACCAGGTTCGCGCTGTTCCCACGCGGACACAGCCTGCCCTTGTTCACTTGCGAATCAGCCAGGTACTCCATCCGGTACTGGTACCCGTCAAAACTCACCCCGGATTCGCAGCCATTCCGGCAGAACGGGCAGGTGGTGCGCTTAATGCTCATACAAACGGGTTCTCAATATCCTTGACTTGTTCCCAGGTCAACACCGGGCCGTCCTTGCACGTGAAATACGGGCCGAGCCGGCAGTGGCCGCACTGGCCCAGACCACAGGACATGTTCGTCTCCATTGACAGGTAGACCGCGTCACCCGGGAAACCGGCCTCAAGCAGCCCGATGGTCACGAACTTCATCATAATCGGCGGCCCGCACACCACTGCCACACTGTTCTTAGCATCGCACGGAATCTTCTCGAGCAGAACAGTGACAACGCCCACTTTACCCTTCCAGCTCTCATCACCCACATCCACTGACAGGTCAATGTCAACGCGCTTGAGGTTCCGCCATTCAGGAATCAGACTTTTGTACACGATGTCATTCGGGGTTCGAGCACCGTAGCGCAGAAATATCTTCTTATACTTCTCAACTTCGTGGGTCAGGGCCAGGAAAAGCGCCCTGAGCGGAGCCAGACCCACACCACCGCCTACAATGAAAATCTCCTTACCCTCAAACTTCTCCAGCGGATACCGCTTGCCATATGGCCCGCGGATTCCGAGCATATCCCCCTCTTTGAGACTGAACAGCGCGCTCGTAGCCCTTCCCACCTTCATGATTGTCATCTCAAGCTTGTCCCGCTTGAAATGGGAAGAAGAAGGGGTGAATGGCGCTTCACCGAATCCGGGCACAGTCAACTCTATGAACTGCCCGGCCAGAAACTCAACCTCCTGCTCCGGCTTGAGCACAAAAGTCCTGATGTTCGGAGTCTCGTCAAACGTCTTCAGTATCCTGGCCGGTATCGGCTGGTACGGGTTCATCCGATTTCCGGTTTCCGATTTCTGCATTCTGCATTCTGATTTCTGACTTCAGACTTCGCCCGCACCGTCACAACTCCCCCAGAACTTTCCTTATGTCAATCTTGCCCATACACACCTTGAAGCACCGGCCGCACCCTGAGCACGCATAGAACCCGTGCTGGTTCTTGAAATGCATGAACTTGCACTGGAACCGGTTGATGAACCGCTTCAGGAATTCGGCTCTGGGGTTAGCGCCTCCGCCCACCCGGGCATAAGCCGCCAGATAGCACGCATCCCATATCCTGGTCCGCTCCACCTTCGCTTCCTTGGCTTTAGCATATAGCAGGAAACAGAAACAGGTCGGGCAGCTCATCAGGCAGCCGAAACACTCAACACAAGTCGCAGCATGTTTGCGCCAGAACGCCTGGTCCTTGGTCCTGTCCTCCATCGCCTTGGCCACCTCCGGGTTCCAGGGCTTGGGATTGGTCTTTTCCAGTTTCTCCACCGCTGCCTTACGCTGTTCGTCCCGCCTGGCAATCTGGGCTTCGGTCCCTGGTTGGAACGCATCCCCACCCAGCCTGACAAGCTCTTCGCCCTGCTCAGTGAGCGGCTCAAGTAAGTACCCGTTATCCAGGACCGACAGCACGATATCCGCGCCCTCGGTTGCGTACGGCTTGCGCCCTACCAGGTTGCAGAAACAACTATCCTCCGGGTCCGGGCAGTCGGCCGCAATCAGGATTGTGTTCTTGAGCCGAGCCTCATAAAACGGGTCCTTGAAATCACCCTCAAGGAACATCTTCTCGTGTACCTTCAAACCCAGAAGGTCGCAGTCCTTCACCCCGAAAAGGATTCGCTTTTCCGGCTCTTCCGGTTCCAATCTGTCAGGAAACGAAGCCACCTGCTCGCGCGGGCTGAACAAGAAGCTCTTAATCGGCTCAGACGCCCTGATACAACAAAGGCCCCATTCAGGGCCTGAATCAC
The DNA here is from genome assembly GCA_030612625.1 of Caldifarciminota bacterium. Taxonomy (GTDB): domain Bacteria; phylum Hydrothermota; class Tepidihabitantia; order Tepidihabitantales; family Tepidihabitantaceae; genus UBA3079. The sequence continues at coordinate 2,217 of JAUWNN010000033.1, read as the reverse complement.
CGGACTCCAAATCCTCGGCTTCGAGCCGGTGCCAGTGCACCTTTTTCTCGACCCGGGCCGGGAAGAAAAGGGTATACTCCCTGGCTAACTGGCCGAGCCAGTTGTCACGTTTAGTAGACGGGAGGAACCTGGGTTCCACTTGGACGCTGAAACTACAAGTTCTGGTTCAAGATGTCAAGCAGAATTTTCAGCATCTTTACATAACCCAAGAACCGGAATAGCACCACGAATGACGAATGACGCATCACGCATAACGCTCAACGCTTGACGCTGGGCTCCGGCGTAATGCGTATTGCGTGAAGCGTTATGCGTCCTGACCTGCTGGGTGACACTGTTTCTCGGCTCCAGGTCTGTTACTTGGTGCTCTTGGTGTCCCCCACGCCCGCGTCATTGCGAGGGAGCAAAGCGACCGTGGCAATCTCTCCGGGATGCGGGTGAGCCATCGGATGGCACCTGCCCCTCTGGGGCAGAGCGGGGCATGCTTTGTGTTGAAATTCCTATATCGGTTTTCGGGGCAATCTTGACACCAGTCGGCCTGCTCCTACAATCGTGCCCTGAAGTTCTGCAACTGCTTCAGACAATCGAGAAGTCTATCAGGAGGTTTCAGTATGGTACTTGTGTTTGCCGAACAGCGTGACGCGGCCCTTAGAAAGGTAGCCTTTGAATCACTACTGGTCGGGTACAAAATCGCGCAGAAGAAGTCCGACGAGCTGGCAGCAGCAATCCTGGGTTCAAAGGTTGGCAATCTGGCTCAGGGAATCGTCAAGTTCGGGGTCAACAAAGTTCTGACCGTAGACGACCCAGGCCTGGAGCATTACACCCCGGACGGCTACGCCGGTGCGATGATTCAGCTTGCAAACCAGCACCAGGCCGACTTCATCGTGCTCAGTGCCACTGCAACCGGCAAAGACCTTGCCGCAACCCTGGCCGCACGCCTGGAAACCCAACTGCTTCAGGACTGCATTTCCATTGATTTCGATGAGAACGGAGCCATTGAAGTGGTCCGGCCGATATACGCGGGCAAAGCACTGAGCAAAGTCAAAGCGCCCGATGCCAGACCCCTGGTCATAGCCATGCGGCCCCGGGCTGTGGACCAGCTCCAGGAAACCGGAACCCAGGCCCAGGTAATTGCGGCCGATGTCAAACCGGCACGACTGCGCTCACGCGTTGCCGAAATTGTCCGTGCCGTGGTTGAAACGGTCGAGCTGACCGAAGCCGACATAATCGTCTCCGGAGGCCGGGGCATGAAAGGCCCGGAAAACTACGCCATGCTTGAGCAACTGGCCAAAGTCATCAATGCTGCGGTCGGTGCTTCCAGGGCCGCGGTTGATGCGGGCTGGCGCGACCACCAGGACCAGGTCGGCCAGACCGGCAAAGTGGTTGCTCCTTCCCTGTATATCGCCTGCGGTATCTCCGGTGCAATCCAGCACCTGGTCGGAATGACTAACTCCAAATGCATCGTGGCTGTCAACAAAGACTCTGAGGCCAACATCTTCAGAGTGGCAGACTACGGCATTGTCGGAGACCTGTTCAAAGTAGTGCCGCTGTTGACCGAAGAATTCCGGAAGCTGAAGCAGGAATAACAGGTCGGGGACAGTCCCCTTGGAATCAAATCCAAATGTCTAAATCCAAAGCCCTAATCAAATCCAAAATCCTAATGACCAAAGAAGAACCACTGCAACTGTCGTTCTGGCATTTGGACTTTGGGCTTCGGACTCTGAACTTCCGCCTTCGTGTTCTTCGTGCCTTTGTGGTGAATTCCGCAATCCGCTGACCGCTATCCGCACCCGACTTTGGACTGCGGGAGCCCTTTGGCTCTGCTCAGGACAGGCTCCGCTCCCGCTTTCATAGCCGGAAGCGTGCTTCCGGCAGACAAAGCGGCAGCACGCTGCCGCACTCCAAATCAGCCAATCCTCGCGGTTTTGCCTTTTGCACTTTGCAATCTGCACTCTGCATTTTGACTTCTGCCTTCGTGCCCTTCGTGCCTTTGTGTTTAGTTTCCCTCTTGGCGGCCTTGGCGTTCTTGGCGGTTAATCCCTCTGTACTACAAAGGTACAAGATCGTCGTTTTCGCGAAGATGGTTTCCGCTGTCATTCCTGTTTCGTGCCTTTCGTGATTTCGTGGCTAATACGGGTATGGTTCCGGCCTGACCCGCGCCGAACTAGGATTCGAGATGTAGATGAGTGGATTTAAAACTCCATCATGCGTATAATTCAG
>JAUWNN010000078.1 GCA_030612625.1 Caldifarciminota bacterium | reverse complement strand
CCTTTGCTCCTCTATTCACTTCAGGCCTTTGAACAGTGTCCTGCAATCACCGGCATCATTGTGGTAACCAATCGAACCAAAGTGAGCTATGTGAAGAAACTGGTTATCCGCTTTAGCAAAGTGCTTGCTGTGGTGGCCGGCGGCAGAACTCGGACCGACTCGGTCAGGCACGGGCTCGGGCTCCTGCCTGAAGAAGGATTCGTGGCAGTGCATGACGCGGTCCGACCTCTGGTCACGCCTGAGATGTTGTCAGCGGGCTTTCGGGTCTGCCGTGGGAGCGGACCGGCCACCTATGGGTATCAACTGGATGACACCATCAAGAAGGTAACCAAAGCAAGGATAATTGAAACAATCGACCGCAAGCGCCTGTTTGCAGTCCAGACCCCGCAGTTCTTTCCTCTCCACCTGCTGGGCCGAGCCCACATGGCCGCCGAGAAAAAGGGAATCCAGGCCGGTGACGACTGCGCACTTGTTGAATATCTCGGAATCAAGCCCCGGGTCATAACCGGCCCCAGATACAACATCAAAGTCACGACACAAGAAGACCTGGAAATTGTGAAGCGGCTACTATGAGACCAAAGCGGGTCGCGGTCTTCGGCTCAACCGGTTCAATCGGCCGGGCGAGCCTGGATGTCATCGCTCACCTTCCGGACCGGTTCAAAGTGTACGCCCTGGCTGCCCGTAGCTCAGTGCGCCGGCTCTGCGCCCAGGCACAACGCTTCAAGCCCGAACGTGTCATTCTCACCGACTGGAATGCCTGCGAGCAAGCAAGGCGCATCCTGGGGCCTGGAACAAAAGTCGAGTGGGGACTTGACCCGCTTATTCAGGTCGCCGGTTCTTCCAGGGTTGACATCCTTGTCATGGCGATGTCTGGTACGACCGGAATTCTGCCGGTAATCGCCGCACTCGAGAAAGGCAAACGGGTCGCGCTCGCAACAAAGGAAATCCTGGTCAGCTTTGGGAATCACGTCACAAGGCTCGCCTCAAAGACAAACGCAGAAATTCTGCCCATCGACTCAGAGCTGTCCGCGCTCCACCAGTGCCTGCACGGCCGCTCCAGAAAGGAAATCCGCCGCATCATCCTGACTGCGTCCGGTGGGCCGTTCTGGCGCAAAGGACCGCCAAAGAAAGCGACTATCCAGCAGGTTCTCCGTCATCCGACCTGGAACATGGGCCGGAAAATCACAGTGGATTCAGCAACACTGATGAACAAAGGGCTTGAGGTAATTGAGACCGCCAGGCTGCTCGGGCTTGCCCCGGCTCAAATCGAAGCCGTAATCCATCCCCAGTCAATCATCCACTCGCTGGTTGAGTTTCAAGATGGCTCTCTGCTTGCTCAACTCTCTCTGCCTGATATGCGATTGCCTATTCAGTACTGCCTGACATATCCGGAAAGGCTGGCTTCCATGGTCAAGCCTCTCAGACTTGAGCAGGTCCGCACACTTGAGTTTCATCCTGTCAGCAGAAAACGATTCCCGTGCATCGGACTGGCCTACCTTGCCCTGGAAAACGGCCCTGCGGCCACCTGTGTGCTGAATGCTGCGAACCAGGTAGCGGCTGAAGCATTCCTTTCGGGCCAGATTGCATTCGGCGATATACCCGGTATAATCAGCAGGACTTTGCGAAAACACCTGTGCCGGCGTACCAAGCTTGTCAGAAACCCAGGCATCAAGACTCTTATGAGAGCCGAGCGCTGGGCAATTGACTATACAACCGGTCTGGTGAAGTAAGCAGATGCTTTCTTCAATCCTGCTCGTTCTCATCTTCATCAGTGTTCTCATTACGTTTCATGAATTCGGCCACCTGATAGTCGCCAAGATGTCGCACATACCGGTCGAGGTTTTTTCGGTCGGGTTCGGTCCTGCTATTCTCAAAAAGAAGATTGGTGAGACTGAATACCGCCTCTCTGTTGTTCCCCTGGGCGGGTATATCAAGATGGTCGGCGAGGAAGACCAGGCAACAGGCGGGTTCAATGAGAGGTCCTTTGGGGTAAAGGCTGCGGTGATTGCGGCCGGCCCGGTCTTCAACCTCTTCCTGGGGTTCCTGATGCTTGTGACAATGTACCTCATGTTCGGCGTGAAGTATGTCTCCCCGGTACTCGACCCCTTGCCCGGTTCTCAGGCCGCTGCGCTCGGGCTGGAACCCGGGGACCTGCTTATAGCGGCTCAGGGCGAAACCATCCCGACCTTTGGGACCTTTGACCGGATAGCTGAGACCAATGCGGGCAAGGAAATCCACCTTACGGTAATCCGCGAAGGCCGGCACCTGGATTTCCTTTACCAGGTCCCGACCGACACTTTTGACATCCAGCCCCTTATCTGCCCGGTGCTCGGCCGGGTGCGCAAAGGAAGCCCGGCCGCGAGCATCGGGCTTCGGGCCGGCGACACAATCGTCTCAGTCGCGGACAGTCTTGTCCAACGCTGGGACGAATTCGTAGGAATTGTCATCGACAACGGCGGAAGCAAAATACCCATCTCCTGGCACCGGCAAGGCGAATTGCATACCGATTCGGTCATTCCGGCCCTGGAAACCGACCAGCTTACCGGTGAGAAAATCGGCCAGATTGGTGTCTGGGTCAGCCTTCCCAAGAAAAGCCTCCCGGTTCACATAGCGGTCTGGGAAGGACTGAACCGGACCGGTTATGTGGTTGTCCAGACCTTTGTCATACTCTACAAAGTCGTCACCCGGCAGATAACCGCAAGAGCAATCGGCGGTCCTATCATGGTAGCGAAAATCGCCTATGAAGGTGCGAGTTGGGGAGCCGAGTATTTCCTTGCACTCTGGGCTCTGCTTTCCATCAACCTCTTCGTGGTCAATATGCTGCCGATACCTGTGCTCGACGGCGGTCGTATCGTCCTGTTCGTAGTCGAAACTGTCCGGCGCCGCAAGCTGACCGAAAAGGAAATGACCTGGGCCGCGAACATCGGCTGGATTATGATCGGCGCAATCCTCATCTTTACCGTTTTCAATGATGTAATCCGAATCATCAAGAAGTGAGAATCCTGGCCCTGGCGCTGGCCGATGATTCCCAGCGCTTCTCCAGAGGATACCCGCCTAAAGGAGCTCACCTTTTTCTGCAGCCCAATCTGGAAATCAGCCGGCTGGCCGAGCTTGTTGCCGGCACCGACCAGTTGCTCTACCAGGACCAGCGTGTCGAGATGCTCGAATGGAACGGAACCGAGGACATCTGCCTTGTACATGCGGGGTTCGGCCAGGAGAATACAGCACGCGAGGTAATCAGCGACCTTGAGCAAAAAGGCATCCAGTCCCTGCTGTTCGGGCCGTTGATAACAGCCTGGGCAGACCGCGCACCCCAATGGGCCGCGCACCGCGTTCTGGGCGATATTCTCAACATCTGGCACGAAGTCCGGGCTGACACTCAGGCCGGCAAACTGAAAGAGCTATACAATTCCCCGCGCCGGCCCGGTTATTTCCCTTCCCGCCATCTGTTCGGCCGGAGGCCTGAGATGAACACCGGACACCAGGTCACGAACTTCCTGCGGGGTTGCTTCTGCCCCGAACCAATCCGGCAGTTCTGCTCCGAATACCTGTACTACGGCGACAACACGCTGGCCCGTTCAAAAGAGGAAATCATCGGCGAGGTCATCTCCCTGCCTGGCAAACACATCCGGTTGCTGGATGAAGACGTCGCCCAGGCCCCTGACTATTATTACGACCTTTTCAGACTGCTGTGGAACTATCGCCGGCACTGGACCGTGAACGCCGGCGACCGGTTGTTCAATCACCCGGAGCTGATTCGGCTTCTGGCCAAAGCCGGCACAAAAATCATCTTCCTCAACGAGACGTTTCTCGTGGACCGGCTGGAAAAAGCACAGACTGACAGCCGCCTTGTCAGGATGCTGTACCGGCGGGTGAAGCTGCTCCAGTCGCGCAAGATGCTTGTCGGTGTCAAGGTGGTTCTGCGCCTGGCGCCGGACTCCCCTCTGGACTATGAAAGAATTGCTTCAGTGCTGCTTCGCATGGACCTGGACTTCGTCGAGATGCGCTTCCTTGCTCCTGACAAAGACCGAACCTGGCGTCTGGTGCCGGTAGCCTACCGCCCGATGCTCACATCGTCCGACCCTGCCTGGGTCAAGAACCGTTTCTATGCAATGGAGACAATCCTCAACAGGCTGGCCAGACGACCGCGGCGTTGCGGATTCTACACCACAGGCCAGTACCTGCTTCCCCACAGCCTGGCCTACCGGCAGAACTTCCTAGAAGGAATCCCTTTCCCCTAAGAAGCCCGGCTGGATTCGTCTCTGTACTACAAAGGTACAAGATCGTCGTTTTCGCGACGATGTTTTGCGCTGTCATTCCTGTTTCGTGCCTTTCGTGATTTCGTGGCTGATCCTGGTTTGGTTGCGGCCCTTCGGGGCCGCGCTAGGTTCTCAACGGTCAAGCCAATGACGAATGACAAGCGTCGGATGTCGAATGAAGGACAGCGGAAGATTGCCACAGTCGCTTCGCTCCTTCGCAATGACAGCGGGGTCTACGGTTCTGCCTTTTGACTTCAGGCTTTTGCCCTCATCTGTGTCCATCTGTGTTTATCTGTGGTTAGATTTCCTCTTGGCGAGCTTGGCGGCCTTGGCGGTTTTGCCCTTCCTGTTTTCTTTGTGCTTCTTCCTGGCGGTTCGAGACGCAGGCTACTGAACCTGCTCTACCCGGACTACTTCGGGCACAGTCTCCTTCAGAGTCCTCTCAACTCCAACCGCCAGGGTCATAGCTGAAAAAGGACAGCCGGCACAAGCGCCGACAAGCCGCAGGCGAACCACACCCTCATCGGTCACCTCAACCAGCTCAGCATCTCCTCCATCCCTCTGAAGTGCGGGACGGATCTTCTCATCAAGAACCTGCTTGACTCTACTCCTAGTTTCCTCTGTCATGATTCTTCCTTAGCCTGCTCTTCGGCAGCCTTGACACGCCAGCGGTCAAGGTCTTTCTTAGCAGAAGCCTTGACCCGGAACTCTTTGCCGTCGCATTCAATCTTCACCGCCTGGTTCTTCTTGCTGTCGCTGTACCGGGCACACATCCGGGCCGCAGTCTCGGTGTCCTTCTTGGTCTTCTTGGCAGTTCTCAGAATAACCACCGGTCCCATCACTTCCACCGGCCGGCAAAGCGAATCGCCGTCCCGGGCGAGCTTCTCCAGCTTGGCATTCTCGCGCTCGTTCCTGCCAACTACCACTTTGGCGCCGCTGTCAAGGCGGAAGTGGCGGCCATGACTTAACAGCTCGATGTCGGCCGGCTCGAGTTGGTCTGAACTGACCGCGTCGCGGACCCGGGCTGCGAAGTTCTTGTCAATCAAAAGGCAGCCGCCGGTCGGTGCTGAGTAGTCGATTATTCCGAACTCGGCTGCCAGTCGAATCTGCCGGCGCCGGCCCTTTCCCTTGAGGTCCAGCAGTCGTTCCCTTCTGATAAGGCCGGTCAACTCCGGAATCGTGGGCTCAAGCAGTTTGGCAGACAAAGGCCGCAGCAGCCTGCCATCGAGCCCGGCCGCGTCCTCGATAAGCTTGAGCGAACGCTTATTCTGGCAATGAGCCCGCTGGCCCACAACTTCACCGGTGAACACAAAGTCCGCCTTTATCTGTCCGGCAAGCTCCTTTGCACGGGCCAGCATATACAATATGCAGTCAACGCAGGGTGCCATATTGCGCGCATAGCCGTACTCAGGAGTCTTCACAATCTTGAGGTAGTCGTCGCCCGCGTCCACAGAAACAAGGCTGGCTCCGACCAGTTCTGCAAGCCGTCGCAGTTTGTCTTCGGCAGCAGGACGGCCTGGCGGGGCAAAAGGCACCCGGAAATGCAGAGCAACCGCCTCGACACCCTGCTCAGTTACCAGCTTGGTTGCCAGGATACTATCCAGGCCACCGGAAAATAAACCAACAGCTTTGGACTTACGGCTTGCTATCATGGACTACAGCCTCTGGACATCAGACCACACCTTTCCGATTTCGGTTCTCTCTCTTCGCGTTTTCGCTCGCCAGCATACCCTCTGCACAACTGATGACCAAAGTCTACCCAGGCCTGCCGGTCTGTCAAGCGCAATCGGCCCACACCGCAAACCGCTTGCCGCTTGCCGCAAAAGGCTGAAATATGAAGGCGGAAGGATGAGACCGAGGTAAGAGTTGAGCCGTCGGACGGCACCTGCGAAGACGCAGAGCAAGGATTCGAGGATTCTAGAACAAACTGTTTCTCTTTGTGTTCTTGGCGGCCTTGGCGGTTGAGTCAGTGTCGAATGACAGGCCCCGGAAGATTGCCGCAGTCGCTTCGCTCCTTCGCAATGACAAAGGGCACAGGGGACGTGTACAATGGCAAGAGACCTTGCTCACCCAGCCACTTGATTTGGCATGGCCCAGGGATATAATCCGGGTCTTGGTTCTGGTTGCCAGCCTGAAAGGAGAATTGATGGCCAAGTATACGATTGTGAGCATGCCGGGTGACGGCATCGGCAGGATTGTGCTGCCCGAAGCTTTGCGGGTGCTCGATGCGGTCAGGTTTGAGGCCGAATACATTCCGGCTGATATCGGCTGGGAGTTCTGGAAGACCGAAGGCAATGCTTTGCCCGAACGCACTATCCAGTTGCTTGAGAAACACAAGCTCGGACTGTTCGGCTCGATAACATCCAAGCCCAAGGACCAGGCTGTTGCCGAGCTCGACCCCAAGCTTCAGAACAAAGGACACGTGTACTACAGCCCGATAGTGGGTATGCGCCAGCACTTTGACCTGGACGTCTGTATGCGTCCGTGCCGGTCTTTCCCTGGCAATCCCCTGAACTTCATCCGGCGCAAGGACGACAGCTTTGAAGAACCTGAAGTGAACGTGGTCATATTCCGCCAGAACACCGAAGGACTCTACTCAGGGGTCGAATGGACAAATCCACCCGGACCGGTACGCCAGGCCCTTGAAACCCATCCCAAAATGAAGAAGTTCGCATCGGTTCCCGCCGAGGAACTGGCAATCTCCTGCCGCATTTTCTCAGGCCCGGCTTGTCAGCGGATTGTCCGGGCCGCGTTTGAATACGCCCGGAAGTTCGGATACAAGTCGGTCACTGTGTGCGAAAAGCCTAATGTGATTCGCGAAACCTCGGGCATGATGCAGGCCCAAGCCAAAGGGATAAGCCGGCAGTTCCCGGAAATCTCATTGTGGTCAACCAACATTGATGCCCAGATGATGTGGCTGACCAAGAACCCTGAAGAGTATGGCGTAATCGTGTCAGGCAATATGTTCGGAGACATTGTGTCAGATGGTTTCGCCGGACTGGTCGGCGGACTCGGGTTTGCCTGCTCTGCCAATATCGGGAAGGAAGTGGCGGTGTTCGAACCGACCCACGGCTCAGCCCCGAAATACGAGAACCTGAAGCCTTCAATCGTCAACCCTATCGCAATGATTCTTTCCGCCTGCATGATGCTTGACTACATCGGCGAAACCGAAAAGGCAAAGCGCATCCGTAATGCTATTGCCAGGGTCATTACTCAGGGCAAAGTACGCACTTATGACATGATGCGGCTTACCGGCGGCCCTGACGTGACTCGCCAGGGTGCGGTAACCACTCAGCAGATGGCCGACGCCGTCATCTCAGAATTGTGAGGTAATCATGATAACAGCAAAAGACATCGAGGAGATCTTCCAGGAACAGCTTGCCGGTATCGAGAACTCGGAAATCCGCTCTGGAACGGTCCAGGTCTGGGTTCAGGCCTGCAAACAAGGCGACTGGAAAGCCGTGGATGAACTCAAGGCCATTCCATTTACCCTGCTTACCGACACCAAAGGCATCAGCCTGGTCGAGCACACTATCGCCGTGACTGAAGGCGCAGTAGGACTTGCTGAAGCTCAGCATGACGCGTACGGACGAATGCCATATCAAATCGATATGGACCGATTGATTGCTGGTGGCCTGCTCCACGACGTCGGCAAACTCCTCGAGTATGAACGGGACACAGAATACAGGTATCGCAAGAGCCACAAAGGAATGTGCACCAGGCACCCGTTCGCCGGCGCAATCCTGGCTGCCAAAGCCGGATTGCCGGATGAACTGGTCAACGTCATTGCGTGCCATGCCGGAGAAGGCGACGGCCGGCCCCAGACTGTGGAGACTGTGTTGATTCGCCAAGCTGACTTTGCCGCATTCAATCCGCTCGTGATGCTTGCAAAAGGCAGCCTTATCCAATAGCCGTGGCCGCTACTATCATCGAGAAAATCCTGTCTGCCCACAGCGACAAGGAAGTCAGGCCCGGTGACATAGTCGAATTCACCATTGACGCCCGGCTTACCCGGGACTTTGGTGGCGCTAATGTGGTCAAGAACCTCAAGCAGCACAAGCTCGGGATTGATGACCCGAAACGCACCTTCTTCACCTTTGACTGCAACCCGACCGGCTCTGACCAGGGCTATGCTGCGAACCAGCAACTCTGCCGGGTCTTCGCCCGAAATCGTGGAATCAGGGTCTTTGACATTGACAAAGGAATCGGAACTCATCTGGCTATTGATAAAGGCCTGGTCGGGCCGGGCCGGACACTCGTGTCCAGTGATTCTCATGCCAACATCGTTGGCGCAATCGGCGCATTCGGCCAGGGCATGGGAGACCGGGACATCGCTTATGCATTTGCCTTTGGCAGAGTGTGGTTTGAAGTCCCGCCGACAGTCAAGGTTATCCTTAAAGGAACACCGGGTCCACATGCCGGGCCAAAGGATGTGGTCCTGGCCCTGCTTCGCCATTTCAAGGCTCACGGCCTTTTAGGCAAAGTTGCAGAGCTGTATGGCGACTATGTAGAAACCCTGAGTCTGGATGCCAGGGTCACGATTGCATCTATGGCAACTGAAATGGGAGCAATCGCGCTGCTCATCCCTCCGAACCAGAAGACAATCGCCTACTGCCGCAAACAGGCCGGGCACGAATTCACCCCTGTCCATGCCGACCCTGGTGCCGAATACAGAGAGACAGTAGAGGTCAATATCAGCGGACTCAAGCCGCTGATTTCCCGACCCGGGCATCCGGATGATGTTGTGCCGGTCTCTGAAATCGCGGGCGAAGAGATTGACTCGGCGTTCATCGGTTCCTGCACTAATGGCAGATTAGAAGACCTGAAGACAGCGGCTGAGATTCTTGAGGGCCGCAGAGTTGCACCGGGTGTGGTTCTGAAAATCGTGCCCGCAACTGACAGAATCTGGCAGGAATGTCTGGGCAAAGGCATTATTGAGACTTTTAAGAAAGCCGGGGCCCTGGTCGGTAATGCCGGGTGCGCCGGGTGCGCTGCCGGCCAGATTGGACAGAACGGGCCGGGCGAGGTCACCATCTCAACCGGGAACCGGAACTTCCCGGGAAAGCAGGGCAGAGGCGAAGTGTACCTTGCCTCACCGGCCACAGTCGCAGCCTCAGCGATTGCCGGGGCAATAGTGTCGGCCCATGCCATTCCGGAGAAACCGGCTGTCAGACGCATTACGCCCGACGCTTCACGCATCACGCCTGAAGCATCACGCCTGACACGTCACGCTCCACTCTCCAAGCCGACGGTCATTCAGGGCCGGGTATGGGTTGTAAGTCAGGACGATATTGACACTGATATGATATTTCACAACCGCCATCTGGCTGTGACCGACATCAATGAAATGGGACAGTACGCTTTCGGCAACCTCAAAGGTTGGGAGGACTTCGCAGAGAAAGCTCAGGCTGGCGACATCATTGTGACTGGAAGGAATTTCGGGGCCGGCAGCTCAAGGCAGCAAGCCGTGGACTGCTTCAGGAGCCTGGGAATAGCTCTGGTAGTCGCCCGTTCTTTCGGCGCGATTTACTTCCGCAATGCGGTCAATGCCGGTATGCCGGTGATGATCGCGGACCTCGTCGACCGCGTGAAAGATGGGGACCGCATTCGTGTTAACCTTGAGACAGGTATAGTGGGACTGCCGGATAGGACCAGGGTTCAGGGCAGAGCTCTGCCTCCAGCACAACTCACCATCTACAAGAGAGGCGGGCTGCTGAACGCAGGCAATGACCATTGACCAAAACCCAATGACCAGTCAATGACCAAGCCGCAGTTCGACCTCGAGGAACGCACTGCCCGCTTCGGCGAAGCAGCCATCTCCTTCGCGCAACGAATCCCGAAGGGTGCGGTGACTTCGCCGCTGGCCTCACAACTGGTGAGAGCCGCAACCAGCGTCGGCGCTAACTACTGCGAGGCAGACGAGGCGGAATCGAAGCGGGACTTCCGATACAAGATCGCGCTCTGCCGTAAGGAGATTCGCGAGACGCGCCACTGGCTGCGCATGGTCTCGGCCGCAGTACCAGACCTGAAGGAAGAAGCCCGGAAGCTCTGGCAGGAGGCCAAAGAGCTGACGCTCATCTTCGCCGCCATTGGACGTTCAGCCTCCATGAAGACCGGCACCGGCCGCGATACGTGACTTGCCCGAAAACCGATATAGGAATTTTACCACAAAGGCACAAAGAGCACCAAGTAGAGGAACTGGAGTCGAACCGAAGTGTCACCTAACCGGTGTACCCAATCTCAGGCAACGGACAGGCGCAAAGCCGCGTGTTTTCTGAGTCCTAGCCTTAGTGACTTTGTGTCTTTGTGTTTCTATTTCGGTTCCTGGGACTTGGGCATTCGTCATTGGGGCTTGATTGGACATTGGTCCTTGGGGCTCGGGTCTTCCGTTCGGCCTAGCGGCCCAGCTTCTTAACCCGTTCCGGCCTGCGGACAAACAGGTAAATCAGAGCGCCAATCCAGCCGGTGAGCACTATCACCAGAACCCAGATAAGCTTGGTGTTTTCCTCGCTCGTTTCTTTGGTCAGAACCTCAACCAACACCCATATCCAGAGCACGGTGGATGCAACGCCGAGGAGCCCAGACAAGCAGACGAAAACCAGCCAGAATCCGCCGAACGCAAGCCCGAACAGTCCGCTGATAACTTCCATCAGATATTACCCTATCCATTGCCAATCGCCTGTCAAGCCAGAAACAAGGAACACGGACTTGAACCGCCAAGCACGCCAAGAAGAGAAATAAACACCAAGACACCAAGAACACGAAGAGAATCCCTTTGTCATTCTGAGGCGAAGCCGAAGAATCTCAACCGCCAAGCACGCCAAGAGAAACGAAAAAGACAGAGCTTGCCGAATTCTCTGCCCAGGGTATAATGCCGAGCTGGAAGACTATTCAGAAATGGCACAGACATTCGCTCAGAAAGCCCTTGCCCACAAATCAGGCAAGTCAAGTGTAGCACCAGGTCAGGTGGTGACCTGCCGACCGGACCGGCTGTTGATGCACGACAATGCGGCCGCCATCATCGAAAAGGTGTCAGAAGAACTGGAGCGATATGGCATCGCTGACCCTGGTCACCCTGTTATCGTGCTCGACCATGTCATTCCCGCGGCAAGTGAGAAAACCGCGACCAATCACAAGAAGATTCGCTCGTTCGTGAACCGGTATGGAGTAGAGAACTTCTTTGACATCGGCACCGGGGTCTGCCATCAGGTGATGATTGAAAAAGGTCTGGTGGTTCCTGGCATGCTCGCGGTCGGGTCGGATTCTCATACCTGCTCTTACGGCGCAGTCAACGCCTTTGCTACTGGTATTGACCGGACTGAAGCTGCAGCTTTGCTGCTCACCGGCGAGACCTGGTTCAAAGTGCCGGAAACAATCAAGATTACACTGGCCGGTCGGTTGTTGGAAATGGTCACAGCCAAAGACCTTATTCTGACTATCATCGGGAAACTGAAAGCTGACGGTGCCGGCTACTGCTCAGTTGAGTTCCACGGCGACATTGAGGACCTGACTATTGACGACCGTTTCACTATTGCGAATATGGGCGTGGAAATGGGCGCTAAGAATGCGGTATTTCC
>JAUWNN010000295.1 GCA_030612625.1 Caldifarciminota bacterium | reverse complement strand
GAACTACGAGTCCGGCTGGATGTGGTGTGCCGAGCATTACAATTACTCAACCTGCTACGCTATCGTCGGGTTCAGGACCCTGCGCAACGTCACCCAGGGAGAAGCGCTCTCATACGGCAAGGACTACTGGCACTGCTTCCTCGAGGATTCCGCCAAGTTCCGGATGGAAGCATTTGAGCGGAATCTGTTCGGTGCACCCGCGGTCCCAATCTGGCCCGGGCACCCGTTTGAGGTTTCGGTCACCAAGCCCGGTGCGGTCAATGTCGGCACCAACATCCCGGTCCCGATTACTGTGACCGATGGCAGCTTTGCTCCGGTCGAATCCGCAATGGTCTGCCTTCTCAAAGGCGATGAGACCATTGGCCGGGGCTGGACCGATGCCACCGGCCAGATAACACTGCTGATGTCACCTTCAAGCCCGGGCCAGATGCAACTGACTGTTACCTGTGCCAATAACATCCCGTATCTTGATTCGATTCCGGTGACGTCCGGGGCCAAGTTCGTCACCTACCTCAAACACACAATCAGCGACCCGCCGCCCGGTGGAAACAACAACGGCATCATCAACTCGGGCGAGACTTTCCGGATTCCGACCTGGGTCAAGAACCACGGCACCCAGACCGCGAGCGGTGTGCCCGGCCGGCTCATCACCCACACCACCGGTGTTGTCATCCTTGCCTCACTCAGTTCGTTGGGGAATGTTCCGGGCGGTGACAGTGTGCAGAATGCGACCGGGTTCCAGATGAGGGTGGCCGACGGCCTGCCCAACGGGTATGCGATTCCGTGCTCGCTGGTGTGCAAGGACATAGAAGACTCCATCTGGATTTCTTATGTTACTTTCCATGTGGCCGGGCCGGGCCTGGCGTATGTGAGCAATACGGTTATTGACTCACCGCCGGGCGGCAATGCCAACGGCCGGTTTGACCCGGGTGAGAACGGTTTCATTATCGTTGCCCTGCGCAACGATGGCCGTGCCGAGGCCGAGAATGTTACGGCCAAACTGAGGTCGGGCCATGCGCTGTTTACTATCACCGACTCCACTTCTAGTTACGGCGCGATTCCGGCCGGTTCGACCCGGACCAACAACTCTGACCGGTTCGCGGCATCGGCCAACAGCACAATCCCACCCGGCACTCTGGTGTCCTGTACCCTGCATCTGCATTCGGACAACTGGCAGCACGAGTGGACCTATACGTTCAATCTCCGGGTCGGCGAACCGCCGGTCCAGCCCGGTGAGATTATCTGGGGCCCGAAGGCATGCCCGGGTATACCGAGCCAGTGGGGACTGTACGGTGTGGCGTACAATACCGACGCGGATAACATCTACTGCGCTTACTTCATGAGTACGACAATCTACAAGTATTCCTCGGACAGTTTGCTTACTGCTCAAGGTACTATTACTGCGCCCGAAGACTCCTGCACCGGCATTGACTTCTGCGCGTACGACGGCAACTTCTGGCTCCTGGCCAATGCGAGCAAGAAGGTTTACAAGCTTACACCTGGCGGCACGGTGCTGCGGTCGTTCAGCATCCCCTGGACCGACTATCCGGTCGGAATCACTGAATACGAAACCGAGCACAAACTGTTCATCTCAGACCGCCGGAGCGCGGGTGCGCAGCCCCAGCGCATCTACATAACCGACACTCTGGGCAACATCCTCGACACTATCATCCATCCCTTGACCGGGAATTACGGTACACGGTGCCTGGCTCTGGACCGGGGCAACCCGACCGACCCGCCATCGCTGCTGAACATGTATACCTGGTTCAACGCCGCGGGTTCCAGCCT
Source organism: Caldifarciminota bacterium (assembly GCA_030612625.1). GTDB lineage: Bacteria > Hydrothermota > Tepidihabitantia > Tepidihabitantales > Tepidihabitantaceae > UBA3079. Next base: position 1,079 of record JAUWNN010000295.1, on the reverse strand, counting down.
TGACAGTTGCTGCATGTACGAAATGGACCGGACAACCGGTACCATAATCAACGGGTTCCAGTTCCCAAACGACGACTGGAACATGCGCGGGATCGAGTATGACCCGCGCGACGGGTCCTACTGGGTGACAATCATGCAGTGGACATCGGGCAGCAACCGGATTCTCAAAGTCGGCGGGTTCAACGGGCCGCCGGTCGGGCTCGAACAAGGGCCGACCAGGCTGCGCCAGGCTGAGGGCATGGTTGTTCGTGTTCAGCCGAACCCGTTCACCCGGGCTACGGCTTTGTCAATAGAGCTGGCAGCGCCTCAGCTTGTCACGGTGCGGATTTACGACAACATCGGCCGAATCGTGCGCACCCTGGCCCGGAACCGGCTGGTCACAAGCCAGGCACGGCTCAGTTGGGACGGCTGCGACGGTTCGGGCCGGGCTGTTGCACCCGGTATCTATTTCTACCGGGTATCGGCAGCCGGCGACGAATCATGGGGAAAGATGGTTCTTTCGCGCTAGCTGAGACCAGGTTTTCCTGCCTGAAACCGAGCCGCCCGCTTAATTGCGGGCGGCTCGCTTTTTCGGTCAGCGGACTGGAACCGCCGGGAAGGAAGAATGAACCACAGATAGACACAGATGACAGAAGTCAGAAGTCAAAGTGCAAATTGCAGAAGGCAAAACCGCAGACCCCTGCTGTCATTGCGAAGGAGCGAAGCGACTGCGGCAATCTTCCGTTGCAGGCGGATAGCGGTCTGCGGACAGCGGAAAGCGGATTGGAACCGCCAAGAACGTCAAGAGGAAGACTAAACACAAAGCTTGCCCTGAGCGGAGTCGAAGGAGCACAAAGACACGAAGAGTGAACCACAGATAAACACGGATGGACACAGAGGAGAGGGTACAAGTCAAAAGGCAAAGTGCAAAAGGCAGAATTTAAACACCAAGACACAAAGAACCTAGCGCGGCCCCCGAAGGGCCGCAACCAAACCAGGATTAGCCACGAAATCACGAAAGGCACGAAACGGAAGTCAACCGCCAAGAACGCCAAGGGAAAAGTGAACCACAGATAGACACAGATGAGGAGGAGTCATAG
>JAUWNN010000031.1 GCA_030612625.1 Caldifarciminota bacterium | reverse complement strand
GCTTTTTCACGTTTCCCCGTAGTGTTGTTACCCGCTGGACCCCAAAAGGGATGAAAGGAGTCGTATTGCTCAGTCATTGGAAAGCTAATGGCCTGTGGCTTGGGAACCTACCTTTGGAGTGGCCCCTCAGGGAGGTTCGGGGAGTCACCCCGGGGGTCACTTCCTCTTTGAACCCCTGTCTCAGCCTGCAGTTCAACCCCGAGGTCAGGCCCGGAATCAGAATCCGGGTCAACTTCCGGGTCAGAACGGATGTCACTTGGCATATCAGGTGGAGTTTCAGTTGCTTAGTCAATTGCCAGGTCAGAATCGGGCTCATGACCGGTTTCAGCCCGAGCTTCAGTTCCGAAGTCAGGACCCGACTCAAGTCCGAACTCAGCCGCAGATTCAGTTCCAGGTTCAGCCGCCAGTTCAGGTTCCGGGTCATGGCTGGAATCAGAATCCAGGTCAGCTTCGGAGGCCCCTTCCAAGCCTGATGGCAGCCCTGAGCAGAGCCGGATTCCTGGTGGAGCTTGTCTGGGTGCTGAGACCGACCCCGGTCGGCCAGCGGGACGGCCAAATGGCGTTCTGCCAGATGGCTTTCCAGGCTACCGGTCAGCGAGAGCGGTGGTGGCTTGTGAGGATGTCTTCCTGCTCAGGGTTGACCTGGTTGAGTCATTAGGCTAGATTCGGGGCATGAGGAACGCAATACGCAATACGCAATACGCCGGAGCCCAGCGTGAAGCGTTATGCGTAAAGCGTAATGCGTCATTCCGGGTCCTCCTGCCGGGATTTGCTCTTGTGGTGCTGGGGATGCTTGCCTGCTGTTGTTACACTCCGACCCGGGTTTCCTACCGCGGTCGCACTGCACGGTCGGGTTCAGGCCGGGAGCCGGTTGTGCGGGTCAGGCTGACTGGAGTTGTTTCGCAGGCCCGGGTCAGTTCGGATGAGAAGATGGTGCTGGTTGCAGGCAGCCGGAGTCGGGAAGTCAAGGCCGGGCAGGCGGTGGAATTGAAGCTGGAAAAGGGGCTGGCTGTGACAGTCAATGGCAGGCTGTGGCACCGGGTTACCGACACCCTGTTGTGCCGAACCAGGTCCGGGGCGAAAGTGAAAGTCGGAGCACGGCGGTATCGGGGTGAGGTTCTGGCTTTCATCACTGCTGATGGTGAGCTTGCGGTGGTGAATGTGCTGGGGCTGGAGGATTACCTGTGTGGTGTTGTGCCGTGCGAAATCGGGCCGATAAGAGAGGAAACGCTTGAAGCGGTCAAGGCCCAGGCCGTGGCAGCGCGCAGCTTCACACTCACCCGGATGGAAAGGCGCAAAGGACTCGGGTTCCAGCTCTATGACACATATCTGCGGGACCAGGAGTACCGGGGAGTGAATTCTGAGAATGAGCTGGCCGGCAAGGCGGTGAGGGCCACGCGCGGGGAGGTGCTGCTCTATCAAGGGAAACCGGCAGAGGCGCTCTATCACGCCAATTGCGGCGGACAGACCGCCACCGGTTCTGAGCCATATCAGAAAAGCGTTCGTGACACTCCGGGTCACCGGCCGGGAAAGGCATTCTGTGCGACCGGCAAGCATTTTTCCTGGAGCGCAACCTTTGGCCGCAAGGAGTTTGAGGCAAGTTTGGGAAAACTGGTCGGCGTGGACCGGCCGGTTCGGGTTTCCAGTTTCCGGTTGGAAAAAGAGAGGAAGTCGGGACGGGTTTCTAAGCTGCGTTTTGTGACTGACAAAGGCGAATTCAAGGTCGCCGGGTCAAGCTTTCGCATGGGGCTTGGATTGAAGTCAACACTGTTTGACATGGCCATGAGAGGGAACAAAGTGACTTTCTCGGGTCGGGGCTGGGGTCATGGAGTCGGCCTTTGCCAGGAAGGCGCAATTGAGATGTCCGGGCGCAGGTACAGCTACAGACAGATATTACAGCATTACTACTCAGGGGTCAGGTTGGGCCGGGTCTACTAGCCCGAGTGTTCGGGAACGGGTTCGTTCGGGACAAGAACTGCAGCCGCGACTACACTGGTCCAGCGGCCGTGCTTGTCACCAATAGCGCTCTGGGTGATGCTCTGGGTGCGGTAGATTTCGCCTGAGATTTTCCAGGTTTCCTTTCGCTCGTCATAGCTGGTGTCCGGGTCGAAACGGACACCAAGGGTGGTGGCAAGCATCTGGGCGGCCAGGTCTTCGGCATAGTCGCCTGCTTTTGCTTCCCGCTCACCGAAGGAGTGGTATTCGGACAGGTAACCGTATCGGGACGGGTCCTTGGGTATCGCTACGCCGACCGAGGCTGAAATCAGGCGGTGGGGTTCGCTGGTGGCGTTGTCGCTCATCACGACGAAGACGATCTGGCCTGGGGTGAGCATGTTCAGGCCGCGTTTGCGGGAGACCAGCTTGCAGCGGGGTGGGAAGATTGAGGAGACCCGGACCAGGTTAAATGAGGGGATGCCGGCGTCGCGCAGGGCCGCCTCGAAACTGGCCAGTTTTTCCCGGTGGCGGCCGACACCCTTGGTGAGAAAAACATACCTGGGAAGAATGGTCATCAATACACGCTCAACGCTTTACGCTTCACGCAATACGCTGGCCTCCGGCGTAATGCTTAATGCCTGATGCCTCATGCATAGATGGAGCAGAGCGGAGTTGAACCGCTGGCCTCCAGAGTGCGATTCTGGCGCTCTCCCAACTGAGCTACTGCCCCGATTCTGCCGGTGGTTCGCCGGCTTCCGGCTGGTCTTGTTCCGGTGTCGGACTTGAGACTCCGGTTTCGCTGCGTTCCACCCGCACCTGGACGCCGCGTCGCTGGCGCTCAATAAGGTGGAAGTTCTGAGGGTCACAGTCAAACGAACCTATTACTGTGACCGGACTGGCGGTTACCGGTTCCTCGTTGGTGCTCTTTGGTGTCGGCCCGAAAAATATACACAGGTCCGGGCCGTCCGGCCAATAGGCGATGTCACCCTTCTTGACCTGTTTCACCGGTTCGGTGTTTTCAGTCTGGAGCCGGACCGGGAAGTACACCTCCTGGCCCCAGGTTTCGCCGAAGCACTCGAAAGGCAGAAGCTGCCAGACTTTTTCGGCGAGCGGCGAGTCGTCCAGGGTCCCGGTCAACGCGACACCGCCGACGTCCATTCTGATGAGTTTCACGTGCCGAGGGATTCTAGAGAAGTTGCGGTTTTTGTCAAGGCGAACGGTTGGCTGTATCGTTTCCTGAATTTCGCCTTGCCCAGTCGGTCCTGAATCGGGGAAGGCAATTCCTGCTAGTCGGTCAATACGAGCTTGGCCAGTTTCGTGCTGCTGGGCTCTATGACGCGGAGCAGGTAGACTCCGGCACAAAGCCGGCGGCCTGCTGCGTCACGTCCGTCCCAGGTGAACGAATGCCGGCCTGCAGGGAGCCGGGCGTCGGCCAGAGGTATTCCACGAAGCCCGACACGCGGGGTCAAGTCAATCCTTGAAGCTTTTGGGTGAACCAGGAGGCGGGTCTGCTCTGAAGTGCAATGTCTGCGACCCTTCGGCAGGCTCAGGGCAAGCTATTGCGCAACGACGCAGTCGTTGCACTCCATAGCAGGCCGGACTATCTGCGGGCTTGAACATGCTCTCAGCCTGGGCAGTGGAATCCCGTGGGACTACCGGCACAGAACGCCTATTTCAGGCAGATTTCTTGAGGGGATCTATCCTTGACATGCCGATGCGGGTTCTTAACATTGGTCAGGCTAGGTGCATTCTATACGAAACCTGTAACCGGGTTACATTGACCGCAGGTTTCTTGTGGTCATGCGGTGCCACCATTCGGGGCGCGAATGGCGAGTTCTAGCCGAGAGAGAGCCTTCCATGCCGGTGCTCTCATTGTCGGCATAAGGCAAACATAATATCAAAAGGAGGTCCGAGATGAGAAGAGTGATACCAGTCCTCTTATGCACTGTTGCCATAGTGATGGCGGCGGGCGCATGGATTGGTAACCTGCCCAGGGAGGCAAGGAACAACCCCAGCATACCAAAGCTGGAAAAACCGCGAACAGAAGAAACACCGACAATACTGGAGAAGGAATCGAACGCGCAGGCACTGGCGATGTCGTCCTTCGCAAACTTGAGGGTTACACGCACAAGGATTGAACTGAAAGAGCAGGAGTTACTTCCGGCGCCGTTCGGGACCGACGCGGAAGATAGCTTGTACTACGACGGTCCCCCGGCGTACGTCATCTCGCCCACCGATGTCTGGTATTGCGCGGTCCGGTTCACGCCGACAGTGAACTGCACAGTCAAGGCCGTGAAGTTCTATGAGTATGAACCGGTTCTCTCGCCAGGTGGTGAGGTCCGGGTCTATGACCAGAACACCCCGAACAATCCGGGCGCGTTGCTCAGTTCACAATCATACACCGCGGTCGCGCCAGGCTGGCGTCGGGTAGACCTGCCTGCCCCGGGCGTCTATGTTCCAGCAGGGCGTGATGTCTGGACCTGCGTCTACGGTGTGGTCGCCAATCCGCCAGGGGAGTCGCCTTTGACTACCGACGACGGGACGAACTACGCGGATGACCGGGAGTACTGGTCAGGTGACGGAACTACATGGTTCGAGATGGAGGATTTCGTCGCACCCGTCAACTGGAACGAGCGCGCTATCATCGTGCCTGTGCCGTTCGATGACGACATGGCGACCCTGTCGATTGACGGTGTGAGTTCGCCTGAGCAGCCAGACCAGTGGTTGACAGTCAAGGCGACGGTCAAGAATGTCGGGCTGAATTCACAGGGCGACGGCATCCCGGTCAAGTTGGAAATCACCGGGCCGGGTGGGTATACATACAACGACAACGACCAGGTGACGCTCACATCGCTTGACTACGGCGAGACCGAGCAGATAACCTTTGACCCGCCCTGGCGTACCCATACCGCTTATGGAATCTATACCATCAAGGCCTGGACCGAGCTGACCGGCGACGATAACAATGGCAACGACACAACGACAACGACCCTTGAAGTGACCGACTGGATTACCTATGCGAACTGGAACAGCCCTTATTGGGTTACCTGGGCCGGGCCGGAGCGGGGTCAGTGGTACTATCCGAACGAGTTCGGCCTGGCATACCCGGTTACGGTCGAATCCCTGAAGACCGAGTTCGCCTGGCATACATCCTACCCCTGGACCGACAGCACATACCGGTTCAAGATATATGATGGCGACCTGCAGACTGTGCTTTACACATCGCCCTGGCTCGAAGCTGCGCCAGGAGTGGAGCGTCACTACATCTCCGGTGGGGTGGCAATCAGCAGCGGCACTTTCATGGTTGCGGTTGAGTGCACTACGACTGCACAACTACCCTTGACCCTTGGCGACAATGACGACGACAGCCGCAGCGTTTTCGGTGACCCAAGCCAGTGGTACTGGTGGGATTCAGGCGAGCTTCTCATCGCCGCTTATGTTGACTGGAGCGTGAAGGCCAATGATGTCGGGTTCTACGACCTGCAGATACCCTATATGTATGTCGAGCCTGAGATTGCGGTCACTCCGGCTGGGTCTATAAGGAACTACGGCACGGCCAATCAGGCCGCAGTGCCGTGCTCCTGCATGGTAGTTGACACCGTTACTGACACGCGTGTCTATTCCGGCTATGCGAGCGTCTCGGTCAATGCCGGGTACACGGCCCAGGTGACTTTCAGCCCGGACTGGACACCACTTGCCGGCAACAACGTGTATCAGGTGCAGATGGCGACGTTCCTGCCTGCTGAAGAGAATCCGACCAATGACGCAATCTACCATGATTTCTTCGGGTTCGATGTCGTGGACCCGCTGGTTTCTCCATCGGCGTTGTTCGCGGTCACCTTTGACGGCGTTATCGGGACAACGGAGTGGCAGGACGCCAACAAGTACGACATCTCCAATATCCTGGGCAAGAATGACCCGATGTACCGCTACTATCCAGGCAATGCTTTCCTGTATCTGAAGCACGACTTCGACTATCTTTATCTGGCGGTTGACATGCCGTTCCAGACCACGAATGACACTTCGCAAATCGGGCTTTACCTCGACGAGGACAACGACGGCTCCTGGGCCGGTGACCAGAGCGAGGGCAACTACTGGGTTAAGAATCTGCCTGATACTGTCATCTACCGGTCTCTGCCTGACGACACGCGTCACCTTGCGCCGGGCGCTTTGCACGCCTCGGGCATCGGCTCCGGGAACTTGCAGTTCGAGATGGCGATGCCTTTTGGCGGTGCGATTCACGAGCTGGGTCTCGACCCGAACGGTGACACCTGCGGCCTGTGGGCGTTCGCTCTGAACGATGAGTACTTCGAGTGGCTGGGCTGGTGGCTGACCACTATGGACGAGAGCCACACGTTTGAACCGGCCTACTACGGCAAGCTGGTTCTGGAACCGGCGACCGGCGGCTGGCCTGAGCGCTGGGCCGAGGTTGCACCGATGCCTCTGGACCCCTCGAAGAAGTCGGTGAAGCGCGGCGGCTGGCTGGCATTCAACCAGACCAATGGCCTTGTCTATGGTGCCAAGGGGTATAAGACCACGGACTTCTATTCCTATGACCCGCTGGCCAACTCCTGGACCGGGCTGACCGGGATGCCCTATCAAACCCATACGAACCCGAAATGGGCCAGGAAAGTGCCCCGGAAGGGCTCCAAGGGTGTTTGCGACGGGGACAACTCCATCTATGTCACTCAGGGCAATAACACGCTCGGTTTCTGGCGCTACAACGTCACGAGTGGCTCCTGGGGCGAACTGCCTGATGTGCCGCTCGGCCCGTACCGGAAGAAAGTCAAAGGCGGCACTGACCTGGCTTTTGTGCCGGGTGGAGAAGATGGCGACGACTACGTGTACCTGCTCAAAGGCTACAAGACCGAGTTCTACCGATTCAATGTCCAGACTGAGAAATGGGACACCCTGGCCGAAGCGCCTGACGGCACGCGTGCGAAATGGGACAAAGGCTCCTGGCTGGTCTTCAACGAAGCCGACGGCACGGATGATGCGAAACTGCTTTATGCGCACAAAGCCAAGTATTACACCGGCACCGACCACGAGATGTGGAAGTACAACATCGCTGGTGACTCCTGGTCTGAGAACAAGCTGAAAGGTATGCCGCTTTGGGGTCTACACAGTGGCCGGACGAAGAAGAAGAAGTCCAAGGACGGCGGGAGTGGTGCCTGGTATGAGAGTGAAATCTATGCGCTCAAAGGCGGCAACACCCAGCAGTTCTTCAAGTACACTGTTGTGAAGGACTCCTGGACCGAGCTGGACACAGTGCCGAACTACACTGCGACCACCGGCCGGAAACGACGGGTGAAGTACGGTGCCGACATCGTGAGCTACGGCACCGGCGCGTTCTTTGCCCTGAAGGGCAACAAGACCGTCGAGATGTGGCGGTATGTGATCCCGACCGTGGCTGTCGGGCGGCCGGAGCGTTCAGGCGTGATGGCCGGACGCATTGAAGGCCGCAAGCTCGGCGTAACCGTGGCTCCGAATCCGCTTGCCGGCGGATTTGTGACCTTGCGGTACAGCCTGCCCAAGGCCGGACCGGCGCGTATCAGCATCTTCGATATCGCCGGGCGTACGGTTGAACGCCGGACTGTGCTGGCGAGCCGCACCGGTGTGGTCAGTCTTGACCTGCGAGATTTGAGCGCGGGCGTGTATCTGGTTCGTTTCGATGCGGACCGGTTCACCACCACGCACAAGCTCGTGGTCCAGCACTAGATGTAGCGGCGTAACGCTATACGCCCCTATCCAAGCAGGCGGGCGGGCGTTTTACCGCCCGCCTGCGTCCGTAGGGAAATTCAGCACCGCCATTGCCAATTCAAGCCACGAACTATGTTCATCTGTAGCCGGTTCCTTATACTGGCGCGCAGCGCCATCCCGGTAGGACAAAACGGCAGCGTTGCTGCTGCACTTCAACACAAGGGCCGTTAGAACAGCTATAAGTGCCCTCATCTGCGCAAGTTAACCGTCCTACCCCATCATTCCTTGCTTCAGCCCGGCCTCTGCTTGCCTTTATATGCCCAGAGCCACAAAAGTGCTCAAACACGGCAAGCTGGATATGACGCTGAAAAGACGGCAGTTCTTCATTCGCCAATCGTAGATAGGCAATCAGAAATGCGTGAGTCTCCACTCAGCGGGCCATCTCCTTGTTCGGTTGTCTTGCCAGCCAGGTTTGGGGCCGGGGTCGGCTCCACTATTTAGCCCGGTTTCCCTGCCAGTTTCACGTCGAGGATTTCGGCCAGCCGATGTCTAGGCCTGAGCTATCCGATACCTGTGATTGACCGGGCAGTGTTTGCGGAGCATTGCAGAGACCGAGCAGTACTTGTCCATAGACAGGTCTATGGCTTTCCTGACTTTGGCTTCGTCAATGTTCGGGCCGGTGATAACGTACTCCATGTCAATTCCGGTATAGACCCTGGGATGTTTGTCTGCCTTTTGGGCATGGATGTTTACCTCAAGCCCGGTGAAATCCACCCGCATCTTCTTGAGCAGGGAGACGACATCCATTCCAGTGCAACCGGCCAGGCTGTGGAGAAGCATTTCCATGGGTCTTGGCCCGGTGTCGGTGCCCCCGACTTTCTCGGCGGCGTCCATCAGGACTCCGTGTCCGGAATCGGCGTGGCTGGCGAACTGAAGTCCTTGTCCGGTCCAACGGGTTTTTGATTCCACAGTCACATTTCTCTCCTTTGCTATCCGAGGTTGAAGGATACCATCTTGATTTCGGTCATTTCTTCGATGGCGAACCGGGGGCCTTCGCGGCCAAGGCCTGAATCTTTTGTCCCGCCATAGGGCTGGTGGTCAGCCCGGAATGTGGCTGAATCGTTGATATAGACATTGCCGACTTCGAGTTCTTCGGCGGCCTGCAGGGCATGGTTGATGTCTGTGGTGAACACCCCAGCCGCCAGACCGTAGTCATAAGTGCCGGATGATGAGCCCTGGTTGAACTTGGCAATCGCTTCATCGAAGCTTGAGAAGGTTTCGATAGTGACAATCGGGGCGAAGCTCTCCTCACATACCACTTTCATATCAGGCCGGACATCGGTGATAACGGTGGGCAGAAGGATGTTTGCTTCAGCTTTGCCGCCGCAGAGAATCCGGGCACCGGCGCTACGGGCCTGTTCGGTCAGAGCCAGGCCCCTTTCAAGCGCGGCCTGATTGATCATCGGCCCGATTTCGGTCTCCTGCAAAGCCGGGTTACCACAGACCAGGTTCTCAGCGCCTTTGACAAACCGGCTGGTGAACTGTTCGGCAATTGACTGGTGTAGATAGAGCCGCTGGGTGTGGATGCAGACCTGACCTGAATAGGCAAAACCACCGATAAGACAACGGGCGAGGGCCGCATCCAGGTTCGCGGTTTCATCGATGACAGCGCCGGAGTTTGAGCCGAGTTCGAGCGCGACCCGCTTGAGCCCGGATTCAGCCTTGATGGTCTGGCCTACTGCGGCGCTGCCGGTGAATGTGACCATCCTGACGCGCGCGGCCCGGACCAAGGCAGCTCCAATTGTGGAACCCGGACCCACGATGATGTTGAGCGCTTTGGGCGGCAGTCCTGCTTCAAGCAGGAGTTCGCCCAGGTTCAGCGAGCTCAATGGGGTAGCGCTGGCAGGCTTGAGCACCACCGCATTTCCAGCGGCAAGTGCGGGTGCCACTTTGTGGCATACCAGATTCAGCGGGAAGTTGAACGGGGTTATTGCCGCAATTACGCCCAGCGGCTGGCGGATGAAGAACCCGCGGCGTTTCTCAGAGCCGGGTGCTGCATCCATCGGTACTGTTTCACCATGAATGCGCTTGGCTTCTTCAGCGGCAAAGCGCAGGGTCTGGACGGCCCTTTTGACCTCAGCCCCAGCATACCTTCTTGGTTTGCCAGACTCTTTGATAATGGTGTCGGTGAGTTCCTGCTGGTGTTGCTCCATCAACTCGGCGCAACGATAGAGAACCTTCGTCCTCTTGTGTGCCGGCAGCCTACGCATCTCGTCAAAGCCCGCTTGAGCTCCGGTGATTGCTGCCTCGACCTCGCCTGGGCCTGCGACCGGCACTTCGGTTATTCTGGAATCGTCATAGGGATTTCTCACCGGCATGGTCTTGCTGGTCTCAACCCATTTGCCGGCAACAAGCAGCTTGGGCTGGGTGTCAGTCATGATTGGATTCACAGGCCCTTGCGCTGGATGTCCGTTCTCCTCGTCTGGAAGCGGATACGGCTGGGCGCTGGCGAACCAGATCTCTCACACATTTTGCTGTATTTCCACGCTGGGGGGTACGATACGCACCTTCTTGTGTTTCATCCCGCTTAGGTCGAGTTTCAGGGTAAGAGGAACCGCCGAACATCCGCTCTCTCCGTACGGGTCGCAGTAGATCAACAGGTCGGGCCCTTCGGGATACTTCTGCCGGTCCAGCTTGATGACTTGGTAGAGGTAGAAGTCCTCACCAGTCACCTCGCTCCTGGCAGTGTCATGTTCGGTTTTCGACAGGATGACCGACTCCACCTTATCAAGCACCGAGGATTTCACTTCGATTCTTCTCAGTAGTCTACCATCCTTGTCCTTCGAGTGGATGTCGCAGCCCGGGCCGCTCCGGTTCGCGCTGCTGCGCTGTCGGCTTGGTTCATCGTCAGGGTTCCTGCCTTCTGACTTCTCGTATGCCTTGACTATCTCCATTCCAGCATTAGCTGTTCTATCCCTTAGTTTAGCGTCCGGCTGATAGTGAACACCTGACGCGCCAGGCCCGCCGCGTCCGGGCGGTTGGTTTGGCTTTGGTACACCGCCACCATGTACACTTACCGGCTCGGCAAACTCAAGGTCGGTTTCGTCCTCTCCCCACAAAACGCGACTCCTGCGCTGCTGTAATTCTCCTCTTGTAGCATCGGGTGACCTCCCACCCGTCTGAGGAGGACTCGCTCTACTTTCCGGCTCTTTTCGTTTTAGTTCCTCCGGGCGTTCCTCCTCCATCTCGAGCAACGCACGGCACTCCTGTACCTGCTCGTCGGACACGTTACTATTCGCAAGAATTCGCATTCTTGAGTCGTCGTCTTTGCTGAGTATCAACTGGAAGGCGTCTGCGAGATTGATTTCCAGAAGATCGGCGAGTCGCTTCGACAGCTCCGAAAGCAGGTCGTCGCATTCTCGGAAGTCGCCGTGGCTTTTCCTTTCAGCAGGGATTGTTCTCGCGTTCAGATAGATGAGCCGTTGACCTTGTTCCTCATACAGAAGGGAGTCGAGGGTACCTTTCGGGACTTGCACCTTGGTTTCTGACTCATCACGTGTTATGGAGTATTCTACGCCGATGCTGGTTACCGGCGCTATCAGCAAGTTCCTCAGTCTGCCTGGCTGGCGCGTAAGGTTCCGCTCGACGCTGATGCGTGCAAGCAAGAATGGCTTGGCAGCATCGAAGAACCTAGTCAGCGCGTCTGCGACCGTTTCGTCTCTTGGCCCCACATCGGGGCGCATCCTCAAGTTCTCTGACAGTGCTGGCAGCCCGAATAGCTCTTTTGCTCGTGGTGCCCGATTCGCCTCAACATTGAGGCATGGAACGTACCTGCTCAAGGTGTCAAATAGATCAAGCCTGTCAACGTAGAGTACATGCTTCGCTGAGTAGAACGCGTACTTGCCGCCGCAGAAGGCCAGCAGATTCCCGACCCGCATGAATTCGTTCCTTGTGGCGCTGTCGTTCTCGGTCACTTGGACATCAGACCTCAGGAAATCCCGATAGACCGACCGGACTTGCTTAGCGTCATTCTCGCTAACGGGCTTATCCTTGTAGCGCTCTGCGATCCTTGAGAAGACGTCATACCATTGAGCGAGGTTGAACTCGTCAGTGTTGTCTTTGCTGCCTATCCGCAGCAGAAATGTTCTCAGGTCCTGCCAGCTCGCTTGGTGCTGGTCTACCTCGTATGCCACAAACGGAACGATGTCCTTGAGCCTCCGTCGCAGTCCGTGTTGGGGTATGTATATCTGGCTCGGAGTGTGTGGCGACCCGCCTGCCGCGTCGTAGAGCCAGGCGTGATTCCGGAACGCCCATGACAGGTAGCTTATGTCCGTCTCCTTCGGCCCCCTCCAGGTAGAGCAGCGGTACGGAATGTACCGTATGGATGCCGTTCTTGAGCTGTGTAGAAGGCTCGGCTCGGTGGCTACGTAGTTCAAGAGTACCTTGGCCGGCTGAGGACACGCGAAGATGTCCTCCATACGATCCAGTGTGTCGAATTCCACTTGGCATATCCCGGAGCTGAACGAACCCTCGACTGCGCGATTGTGATTCCGTCTGAGCGTGTCCCAGAACTCCTCATAGGGAGACGTACGCCTTCGAATGTTGGTTTCTAGGATGCGCGGCTGGTTCTCGACACCGATGTAGTAGAGAAAAGGAAGCAGATTGTCGACATCAAACCCTTGCTCTGTGAAGTGCGCCTTGTCGCAAAGAAACCTGCTGTTCGGGTCAAATCCGTAGAGCCGCTCAAGAAGTTCGTTGCCGGTCCAGCCCTTGCTGAAATACGTCTCCCCGGCCTTGGCCCAACGGAATTCTCCTTTTGGGTTCGCGGCCGGCACTGGCACCTGAGCAAGCATTTTGTAGACTTCGCTCTCGGGACGGCTCAGGCCGTCTCGGCAGTCCGGCCCCAAGAGCCGCTGCAGGAATTTGAGAAGTTCAAGTGGAGCGAATGCACGGTCCCTGCCGTTCCAATAGCCGTTCACACGAGGCGAGACGGCCTCGCGCATCACTTCCCTGGCACGAAACCGCTTCACACCGAAGCGCTCCAAGAAGGAGTTCAACACCTGGTCTTTGTTTCCCCCCAGTTGTGTGACGACAGCCGGATGGACGAACCCGACGCCTAACCATTCGGGTACTTCAGTAAGCATGCCCTCGTCCGGCGGCATGAACACCTTCGTTGAGCTGCCGGAGACTACCCTGTCGTCAGAGGTCAGTAGCAGTCCCGCCTCAAGGCACGCTTGGTCAATCTGTCTTCTCTCGTCGCCATACTTCCCGGACGTGTGGTCACCAACTGCTTGATAGACCTTGGCAAACCACTCAGGGTCGCCTCCGGCCCTTCCTTCAAGCGCGGCGACCACTTGGCTGAAAGTGACGGACACAACTTGGAGGTCTGTGAGCAAGCCGGTTCTGGTCTTCAGTCGGCAGTCCAGGTGGACCAGCCTCAGTACTCTGAGGCCCTCGGCACCAAGGAGTCCGTACCACTCTTTCCACTGCTTTGTGTCAAACGGAAGGACGCACACTTCATCGGGTGTCCGCAGCCTACCATCCGGCGAAGGAATGAACTTTGTGTCCTTCAGTTCCTGATAGAGACCATCGGCAAAGAGCTTCCCGGCAGTTTTTTCCCTCTGCTGCGTTTTCCTCAGAAGGTCTAGATGGGCACAAGGATCGTGGCCCATTGGCGTTGCGAGGCACTTGGCAACGTGCGAAGCGAAGAAGGCAACTGCCTTCTCCGTGAGCCAGGAGTTGTACTCGTGCTCGATGTTAACATCTTTTCTTGCACTGCCTGTGTAGAACGTTGCGTGGAAGAGAATAGGCAACGGGAAAGATTCACTGGTCGGGAAGTAGACCCTTATGCTGTTGTCGAAGGAGTCCGCGAGAGGAAGGTATGCCCCGTTGGCCTTCTGAACTGCAAATGCGACCTCGTACTGAGTGGCGCTTTCCCACCCTGAGCTTAGTCCTCTGAGCTTTTCTGGCGGGATGTTATGCGCTCGGCTGAACACATCCCAGTCGGTCGGCCCGCCATCATCGGTCAATCTGCACTGCCTTTGCCTGCACTCCGGAGGTCCAGATGGAACACCTCGCTCGATTTCGTGAACCCGTGGCCCAGTGCCTTCCACAACCAGCGTAATCCTCTTCAGGTGCTTTAGGAACAGAAGAATCGTCGGGCTGATTTCCTCTAGTTTCTCGCGAACTGCCCGAAATTTCTCATCGGGGAATGGCAACTTGATGATGGTTGCGTACTCCTTCGACAGGTCTTCGAGGATCGGGTCGTCATACCAGTTGCTGTCGTCAATCCCGATCGGAATTCTCAGCAACGGAACGTTGTCAGCACTGAGTTCGGGCCGGGCCTCGCGGACCTTCTTGGACGAAAGGATGAAATCGAGGGCGTCTTTCCGGCTGAACCTGCAATGCAGGCCCGCGCTGTGAATCTCCGGCGTCCTAGAGAGGCTCAGAACAGACTTGAACCCGAGGCCCTTCTCGCCGATAACCAAGTCCTTTCTTTCCTTCGGGCTGTACGATAGCCTGCATATCGAGTGCAACCCCTGTTTGGTTGTCCCGAATCCGCCGTTGGCACAGTAGAGGGCGGTTGGCGTCAGACTGAAGACGATTTCGGACGCTCCGACTTTGCTACTAAGTTCCTTCTCCTGTACCTGAGCGTCGTCAGCGTTTTGAAGCAGCTCAAGAAGCGCGCGGCCCTTATAATCGTCTCGGACCCTCGATTCGGAGTTGAAGTCCTCCCGAATCCTGTCAGGCTCATTCTCGTAGGTCTTGAGCGTGGTTGTCCGGAAATCCTCTATCCCCTGTTTCCAGTCAGTCATCAATCACCTCGCTTTCCAGACCCCCGTACGGTTTCGAAGCCCCAGTTGAACTCGGCTTGAGTATTGCTCCTTGGTTTGCTGGCTTCGGCGATAATGGTGTCGGTGAAATGTTCTGCGCGTTGGGTAAGGAGGTCGGCAGCGCGAAACAGCAGGTCGGCGCGGGCGTGGGCCGGGAGTTGGCGCATTTGGGCGAATCCGGTTTGGGCCGAGGCTGTCGCGGCTTTGACATCATCCGGGTCAGCGGTCGCCACCGTACAGATTGTCGAGCGGTCATAAGGGTTTATAACCGGTAGTGTGGTATCCCTTTTCTGCCACTCTCCATTGATGAGCAGACCGGTCGGGGTTTTCATTTCAGGCTTGCAGTTAGGCATTAGGCATTAAGCATTATGCATTAAGCGTTATGCATAGTCAATCCCGGGCTGTTGACAGATGAGCGTCCGGCACTATAATTCGGACAAGGGCGATTAGCTCAGTTGGCTAGAGCGCCTCCCTTACAAGGAGGAGGTCATCTGTTCAAGTCAGATATCGCCCATTGGGAAGTTAAGGTGCTTGTTTCTGGTATGTTAGGTGGTTGGCGCCCGGCTGTCGTTCAGGAGCAACCAGTCTGGACTTGCGAATCCTGACCATAGTCGGCTGCGTCTAATGAGAAGGAAAGACGGTAGCAGTGTCCTTGTGTATCATGGATACAAACGGACCGGAGTTCTGGTCTTTCGTTCTCGAAAGGATAACGTGATTCATCTAAAGGAGGAGCTATGAACGTGAAACCTTTGCAGGATAGAATCCTGGTCGAAAGAATCGAAGAAGAAGAGAAAAAAGGCGGCATCATTATTCCGGATACCGCAAAGGAGAAGCCCCAGAAAGGCAAAGTGATTGCGGTTGGAGCCGGAAAGATCGATGACAGCGGCAAACGAATCCCGATGGATGTGAAGAAGGACGACCTGATTCTTTTCGGCAAGTACTCGGGCAACGAAATCAGGGTAGGTGACGAAGAGTATCTGATTATGCGCGAGGACGATGTCCTGGCGATTATCGAGAAGAAAAAATAGGGAGGAACGAGGATGCCAGCTAAAGACTTGAAGTTCGAGGATGAAGCAAGACGCGCGATTATGCGCGGGGTCGAGCAATTGGCCCGTGCGGTCAAGGTAACCCTGGGGCCCAAGGGCCATAACGTCACCATTGACAAGAAGTGGGGCGCGCCGACCGTGACCAAAGACGGAGTCACGGTCGCAAAGGAAGTTGAGCTTGAGGACAAGTTCGAGAACATGGGCGCCCAGATGATTAAGGAAGTGGCGTCCAAGACTTCGGATGTGGCCGGCGACGGAACCACTACCGCGACAATCCTGGCCGAAGCAATCTACCGCGAAGGACTAAGGGTTGTAACTGCCGGCGCCAACTCGATGGCGGTCAAGCGCGGCGTTGACAAGGCGGTGGAAGCCGCTATTGGCGAGTTGAAGAAAGTGTCCAGGGAAACCGCAGGCCGTGAGGAAATCCAGCAGGTCGCAGCCATTTCGGCCAACAATGACAAGGCAATCGGCAAGCTGATTGCCGACGCGATGGGGAAGGTCGGCAAGGAAGGCGTCATCACGGTCGAAGAGGCCAAATCCATCGAAACCTCGCTTGAGGTAGTTGAAGGTATGCAGTTTGACCGCGGGTATCTTTCGCCTTACTTCGCGCTTGAGCCCGGCACCACTACTCCTCAGAGCCCGAAGATGGAGGCGATTCTTGAGGATGCGCTCGTGCTGCTTTACGAGAAGAAAATCACCTCGATGCGCGACCTGTTGCCGGTTCTTGAGAAGGTGGCCCAGAAAGGAAAGCCGATACTCATTCTCGCTGAAGAGGTCGAAGGTGAGGCATTGGCCGGCCTGGTAGTGAACCATATCAAAGGCACCCTGCGCTGCTGCGCGGTTAAGGCCCCGGGGGACGGCGACCGCAGGCGGGCGATGCTTGAAGACATTGCGGTCCTGACCGGCGGCAAGCTGATTTCCGAAGACCTCGGTATCAAGCTTGAGAATGTCCAGGTGAGCGATATGGGCACTGCGAAGCGGGTGGTGATTGATAAGGAGAACACCACCATCGTTGAGGGCGCGGGCAAGAAGGAAGACATCACCGCCCGGATTAAGCAGATCCGCGAACAGATT
Source organism: Caldifarciminota bacterium (assembly GCA_030612625.1). Lineage (GTDB taxonomy): Bacteria > Hydrothermota > Tepidihabitantia > Tepidihabitantales > Tepidihabitantaceae > UBA3079. The sequence continues at coordinate 1,294 of JAUWNN010000031.1, read as the reverse complement.
GAAGAGACCAAGTCCGACTATGACAAAGAGAAGCTGCAGGCGCGGCTGGCCAAGCTGGCCGGCGGGGTCGCGGTTATCAATGTCGGGGCTGCCACCGAAATCGAGATGAAGTCGAAGAAGGCACTGGTCGAAGACGCGCTCCACGCAACCCGGGCCGCGGTCGAGGAAGGCGTGGTTGCGGGCGGCGGTGTGGCCCTGGTGCGGTGCATCCCGGCACTTACCGAGATGAAACTAGAGGGTGATGAAGGAATCGGCGTTAACATCGTTAAGCGGGCGCTCGAAGAGCCGATTCGCCAGCTCGCCCTGAATGCGGGTGTGGAGGGCTCGATAGTGTTCGAGAAGGTGAGGCTCGACAAAGGCAACAAGGGCTTCAACTGCGAGACGCTGAAATACGTTGACATGTTCGAGTCCGGGATTATCGACCCGACCAAGGTGACCCGGGCCGCTCTGCAGAATGCGGCCAGTGTTGCCGGGTTGATGATAACCACTGAGTGCGCAATTGCCGAGAAACCGGAAAAGGAAAAGACCCCGCCGATGCCGGGTGGCGGTGGCTACGGCGGCGAGTACTAGAATCTGATGCCAGGGGGTGGAGGATTCTTCACCCCCTTCCTTTTTCCCCGATGCCGACATATGAGTATCAGTGCCGCAAGTGCGGCCACCGGTTTGAGGTCTTCCAGAGAATCGTTGACCCACCAATCAGAGACTGCCCGAAGTGTAAGGCCAGGGGAACCGTTGAGCAGATAATCTCGGGCGGGGCCGGGCTGATTTTCAAGGGTTCTGGTTTCTACGAGACCGATTACAAGCGCAGCACGGACCGCAAGCCTGGTCCGGACCGCAAGGGCGGCGCTGACCGCAAAGGCGGCCCTGCAACCGGCAATTCCGGCCCGAGCAAAGATACGGGCAAGTCCGGTTCTTCTGTGTCCAAACCCGACGCTCACAAGTAGCCGGCTGCTGAGTCGCCAGGCCCCAGGAACCGGGATAGAAACACAAAGACAGGAAACGGCTAAACCGCAGATTACGCAGATTGCACAGATAGGGGCCGGAAAGGAATCTGCGCTCATCGCCGATTCGTTGCTCGTTCTTCGTTCATCGTTCTGTTTCGTGAATTTCGTGCTTTCGTGGCTAATCCTGGCTTGGTTGCGGCCCTTCGGGGCCGCGCCAGGTCTATCTGTGGTTTTTCTCTCTTGGCGTTCTTGGCGGTTGAGATTCTTCGGCTTCGCCTCAGAATGACAGAGGGATTTTCTTTGTGCTCTTCGTGTCTTGGTGTTTAGATTCTGCGGTCTTGACTTTTGCC
>JAUWNN010000155.1 GCA_030612625.1 Caldifarciminota bacterium | reverse complement strand
ATAAGATGAATGTAATTAGACATTCTACAATCTTAATTCGGAATTCTATTAAACGAAAAGAACGCAAAGGCCCACAAGAGGAAGACCAAACACCAAGGCACGAATGAAGATGTAAAGAGTCAGAAGTCAAAGTGCAAAAGGCAAAACCGCAGACCCCGCTGTCATTGCGAGGCTGCGAGGCCGCCGCGGCAATCCGACCGAAGGTCGCTGCGAGCGTAGCGTGGCAGTCTTCCGGTCTTTGGCTGTCAGCCGTGAGTAGTCGACAATCTGGAACCGAAGGGCGGTCAGGGGAGGCCGAAATAGGTGGCTGTCCCTAATTAGCCCGATTTCTTTCCGGTCCGGGCCTTGCGCTCGGCTACGATGTCCTCCGCGACCGAGAACGGCACCGCTTCGTAGTGCTCGAAGTGCATCGTGAAGTTTGCCCTGCCCTGGCTCATGTTGCGCAGTTCGGTCGCGTAGCCGAACATCGTCGCCAGCGGCACCCTGGCCCTGACGACTTTGGCGTTTCCCTGCGTATCCAGGCCCAGGATTGTGCCGCGCCGGTTGCAGAGCGAGCCTATCACCGGGCCGGAGAAGTCCTCCGGTGTCACCACGTTCACACTCATCACCGGTTCGAGCAGTTCAGGCTGGCCCTGCATGAATCCTTTCTTGAACGCCCGGCTTGCGCACGCCCGGAACGCCATGTCAGAGGAGTCCACTTCGTGGAACGAGCCGTCCAGCAGCGTCACCCGCACGTCGATGACCGGGAATCCGGCATAGACCCCCTTCTGCATGATGTCGACCACACCCCTTTCTACGGCCGGGATGTACTCCTTTGGAATCCGGCCGCTTACGACCTTGTTGACGAACTCGAACCCTTGGCCCGGGTCGAGCGGCTCGAGCTTCATGATGACGTGGGCGTACTGCCCGCGGCCGCCGGTCTGCTTGACCAGCCGCTCGTTCACTTGAGCCCGCTCGGTGATGGTCTCGCGGTACGCCACCTGGGGCGCCCCGGTTCGGACTTCGACTTCGAACTCCCGCTTGAGCCGGTCGATGATTACCTCGAGGTGGAGCTCGCCCATGCCGGAAATCAACGTCTCTTCGGTCTCGGAATTGACCGTGACCACGAAAGTCGGGTCTTCCTCGGCCAGCTTTGACAGGCTGCTGCCCAGCCGCTCGCGTTGCTTGCGGTCCTTCACTCCGACCGCGATGCTGAGCACGGGCGCGGGAAACTCTATCGCTTCGAGCACTATCGGGTGCTCGGGCGCGCATATCGTATCCCCGGTCGCGGTCGCGCCGAGCCCGACCACCGCGCCGATTTCGCCCGAGTACAGCGCCTCGACCGGTTCCCTGTGGTGCGCGTGCATCCTGAGCAGGCGACCGACGCGCTGCTCCTTGCGCCGGGACGAGTTCAGGACGGTCGTGCCCGCGCTCAGGGTCCCGGAATACACCCTGACGTAGACCAGCTTGCCGACGTGCCGGTCCGTTACTACTTTGAACGCCAGGGCCGCCAGCCTTCCGTCGTCTTTCGGGACCCGCTCTAACGGCTCGCCTTCGAGACAGCGGCCCGACACCGGCGGCAGGTCAAGCGGGCTCGGCAGGTAGGAGACGACCGCGTCGAGCAGGCGCTGGATGCCTTTATTCTTGAGCGCGCTGCCGCACAGCACCGGGCAGACCAGGTGCCGGTGCGTCGCCTTGCGGATGGCGCGGGACAGCTCGTGGTCAGCGATGGGCTCATCATGCATGAACTTCTCCAGCAGGCCGTCGTCCACTTCGGCGACTTTCTCCAGCAGGTGCTGTTTCCAGTGGTGCGACTCGTCCTTCATCGCGTCGGGAACCGGCTCCTCGCGGTAGGTCATCCCCTTGTCGTTTTCCTCGTAGTAGACCGCTACGTCGTCGACCAGGTCGATAATGCCGGTGAACTTGTCCTCCGAGCCGATGGGTATCACGACCGGCACCGCGTTTGCGCCGAGGTCCCGGTCGACCTGCTCCACTACCGAGTAGAAATCCGCGCCGATGCGGTCCATCTTGTTCACAAAGGCAATGCGGGGCACCGAGTACTTCTCGGCCTGGCGCCAGACCGTCTCCGACTGGGGTTCGACTCCGCCGACTGCGCAGAAGAGCCCGACCACTCCGTCCAGCACCCTCAGACTCCGTTCGACTTCGACCGTGAAATCAACGTGGCCGGGCGTGTCGATGAGGTTAATGAGGTGGTTGCGCCACACCGCGGTCGTAGCCGCGATCGTGATGGTGATGCCCCGTTCCTGCTCCTGGGCCATCCAGTCCATCACCGCCTCGCCGTCGTGCACCTCGCCCAGCTTATGGGTTCTGCCGGTGTAGTACAGGATGCGTTCGGAAACGGTCGTCTTGCCCGCGTCGATGTGGGCCATGATGCCGATGTTGCGAACGCGGTCCAGCGGGTGTTGTCGTGCCATCAGTAGTCTCTAGTGTAGCGCCGGAAACGGGGGTCTGTCAATCGGTGCGGATTGCGGCGGGCGGAGACCAACCACAAAGACCCGAAGGGCACGCAAGAATGAACCACAGATAAACACAGATGAACACAGATGAGAGGGCAGAAGGGGAAACCGCCAAGAACGCCAAGGCCGCCAAGAGGAAGATTGAACACCAAGGCACAAAGGACACGAAGAAGGGGGAAGTCAAGAGCCAAAAGTCAAAAGGCAAAGCCGCAGACCCCGCTGTCATTGCGAGGCTGCGAAGCCGCCGTGGCACCCCGACCGAAGGTCGCTGCGAGCGTAGCGTGGCAGTCTTCCGGCCTTTGGCTGTCAGCCGTTAGACGTCAGTAGTCGGAAATCGACAATCGAAAATCGGCAGGGCGGTCAGCGGTTGTCTGTCATTGCGAGCGTAGCGTGGCAATCTTCCGGTGTCCTTCATTCGACATTCGCAATTCGTCATTCGCCATTAACGACGGCGGTCAGCGGATTGCGGGCATCGTCCTTCCGGCCCCTGGGCGAATGCCAGGACTCAAGACCATGACCCCTTACCGACCACTGACGGTGCGCAGGGCAGGGCTGCGAGGAGGTATCTTGGGAAAAGAGTCGCTGTCCCTATTTTCTATTTTCCCTATTTTCCCCTATTTCCCTATTTCCCGCAGGCATCATCCGATGGCTCAAGTGTCCCGGACTATCGATTCCCCTACGGCAGTCTCTTGCGCATGTCCTTGTTCAAGTACTTGAAGTTATGCAGGTCACCGTGGGGTTCCTCAGCAGTTGCGTGGGCAATTCCATCGTAAGGGCCTTCGTCGGTGCAAAACCTACAATAGATGTGGGGTCCCACGTACCATTCGTCTCCTTTCAGACTGTAGCGGACGATGTTGGCAAATGGGATATGGCCGATGATGTGTACTGAGCGCTTCTGGTAGTTGCCTTTCCTTGCGGGTTCATCGAACTCTATCAAGTCCCAGCATCCGGTTTTGTCAAATACCGCCTCCTGACCGTCGAGCCAAAGTTCGAGGCCCTTCTCGGTGATGTCAAACAGGTCGGCTCTGAACCAGGTGCTGATGCCGATATGACCGGTTTCATCTGGTTCGGGATATGCATCATTCTCGTGAGAATGTATGATGACTCGGCTGTAGTTGAGTTTCCGGTTGGGGAAGGCTGGAGCCTCGTCCGGGTCGTGTCCCTCCGTCAGGAAATCCTTTCGCATCGCCTGCATTAACATCGTATTCCTTCGTGCCGAATCAAAGGGGTCATCCTTACACATTGCTTCCCATCGGGTAACCCTGAAGTCGACGTCCTCCTCTTCTGCCAGCAGTGGTTTGAGCCAATTGTGCACTTCGTCCAGGCTCTTGCACCGAGGAAAAGGATTGGCCTGCCTCATATTGAGCTCCATAGTGGTATCCCAGAGCGCCACACAAGTGCGCCTGGGATAACTGAACAGCCAGGACTTGTGGAAACTATCGTCAATGTCGTAGTGTGAACCCACTATGAAGTCTTTCCATTTTTGCTGAACTGACTCGGGACTTGTCCCTGGCTTCACGATTAGGTTAGTCTGTGCCAACTGTCTACGCCGGTTCTTGTCCCAGACATTCAACATTAGGTCCACCGCTTCAGCATCTGTGTGTGGCGCGCCAAATCCGAATATCGTTAAGAAATAAGCATTCTCTAGATAATGACGGAGGAGGGTCCACTGATCCTTTATGACAGGGCCTTTATTATTGTAGTCCTTGTGTTTGACCGGATAGAGGAGCCTGGTGCGTGCGAGAGGACGACCACACACCCTGCATGAGTCGCCCATTCGACCAAGCCATTTGTGCTCACTGCAGAATCCTAGTGCGACGGTTCCGTGGAGGAAAGCAAGCTTTGGAGGTCTGATCCCTCGGCTGTTTCTGCGGTAGGCTTGGAGCAGAAGTGGGTCCCAGTTGAACGTCGCTATGAGGTCCTTCTTCCGTAGTGCCAGAACTAGGTAGTCGTAGAGCGTTGGCCCTTCGGGTAGCTTGAGTTTAGAAAAGTAGTCATAGACCTTGCTCTCGAGTTTGCGGACTAGGTCCGGGTGTCTACCTGAAGTAACTAAGTCGTCGTAAAGAGCCTCGAAGTCCTCTTCATCGTATTCTATGCCGTATTCGGAGAGGAGGTCTCCCAGCCCGACCACAGGAACAAGCTCCCTCATCAGAGGGACTTTTCGACCATTGGCGTCGCCTTTAGGACAGCATGCCTGGCTTGCTCCTGCTCCGAGAATGACCACATGTGGGGCTGTAAAGTCTCTAGGGTGTTGCTCAGGGGCATGCAAAGGGGATTCCTGGCGAGTAGCGTCCGATACGTTTCCTTGTTGGGGCTTTGCAGATTGGGGGGTTCGGGGATGCATTACTTGTCTCCTACCCATCCAACTCCGTCTGGTTGGGCTGCTTGTCAATCTTCATGGCGGCGGGCGGAAAACGGTTAACGTCACCGTTTGTGCTCACCGTTTGTGCTGTGAGAGATGTGAGAGCTGTCCGTCATATGTTCCTCATTTGAGCCCAACTTTGAGAGCACAATCTTGGCTTCCGATGGTGTGTAGATGTAGAAATCCGGGGCGAACCTATCGAGGGAGATGGGGGCGCTATCGACGTTCGTAGTTTGGCCAAAGTAGAGTCCTCCCGCTGGCAATTTGAGGGTGTCAGGCGGATACTCGTAGGGGATCCAGCAGTACGTGTCATACAGCTTCCTACGGACTGACTGATAGAGGACGAGCAGGTGGAGGAGACTGCTCGACCGATTGGGGCGTAGTCTCAACCGTACCCGGAACGCGATGCTGTCTGAGTCGCCCGGCAGAATGCACAATGGTGCAGTCAGTTCGGCATCGTGTGCCATCTCGGACGGGATGTCTCGGTTGGGATCACGCATTATCTGACGGAGCGAATCATTGCCCACCGGGAAGTCCACAACGGCGGCGGCCAGGACTCGGGCAGGGGTCGGTCCGTCGTTACGCAGACTAATGCGGGCGTATGCGTCGAGACTGTTGATGTGTCCTTCATGCGGTTTGCTGACTGCGATGGCCACACGAGCCTTGAGTGTGTCGAGTTTCACCTGCCCAAATGGAGTCAGTTTTGGCCACGTGGCTTCTGCCTCGGCCATATACTGTGCGAGGACCCTTGCGTTTTCGGCCCGTATTTGCCACCGAAGTGTGGCCGCCAATATGGCAACCGTGAAGAGACCCACGACGAGAGGCGGTATCCAGTGTGACCAGTGGGTCCGCGCCTGGCGGGCCTCAACCACTACTAGGGTCTGGCGGGGCGTTTCTCCCTTCCTGGTTCCTGAGTGTGGTGTAGTGTTTCTACCCATCCAACTTCGTCTGTCCGTCTTTCTTGTCAATCCTCATGGCGGCGGGGGGATGATGTAGCGTCACCGTTTGTTCTCTGTTTGTTCACGGTTAGCGTCACTATTTGGCCCGTTTGTTGCCGTTTGTTGTCAATCTCGGCTAAAGACGCCACGTAGCGCTTCCCACAGCCACTCTAAACCCGACATAATTCCGGCGAACGCCATTCCAGCCAATCCCCACACAACGTCGGATGCTGAGAACCCTATCAGCAACGCGGCACCGATAGCGATGATAAACCCTGCTACGTAGCCGAAACCGATATTGTTGGATTCATATACCCTTACCTGGCTGGTGAATATGCTACATACTAGTGTAACGGGCCAGATAGAACCATGCCACAGGCCCGCCCAGAAGTTGGCTCTGTTGGCTGGAGTCCACCGACCGCCGCCCGGTGCGCACCCGGCGGTAATGAGGACAAGCAAGACCACTACAACGGCGAGCCACCTAGGCATTCGTTTCCTCCCCTCCTGCCGGACTAATCAGCGACACTTCCCAGTTTTCCTGACCTTCGGATTGTCGCCGAAGTAGAGCAGGTTGTCAGCGGAAACCGCATGCCGCTGACCGCCTGCCGCATTCCGCTCTGATACGGAACGGGCCGGAGTTTGTTTCTTCGCCATTAGGTTATTTCTACTCGTTTTCGGTCGGTTGTCAAGTTCGGTGATTTCGGGGGAGAATCGGTGCTGACGAAGTTCGGTGATTTTTGGGGTTGACATTTCCGGGGTTTTTGATAGTATTCTTGTTGGGAGAAAAGTAATGAAAGTACCAAGGGTGGTTTTCAACACCAAAATGACCAATTCAGGTCGGTTTGAGACGGGTTGCGATGGTTTTCATTCGCACATTGAACGCCTGACTGAATGTCTGACTGTATCTGTTACTGTGCGTCAGACTGCATCTGTCGCTGTTGCTGTCGCTGTCGGATGGGCTGGGTCCTGGTCTGAATGGTGGTCTGAATCATGGTCTGAATCGTGTTCTGGGTCTTGTTGTGTATCTTATTATGAATCTTGTGCTGAATCTGGGGCTGAATCTGTCGCTTACCCCCTTTTTGTCCAAGTCGCTGAATCTCCGACTGATAGAGTATCTGAGGTTCTGACTGAGAGGGAAGGGGCTGGGGAGGGGGCTAGTCCCCATACGCCTTCCCCTCCCCCCCCTTGCTATGGTTCAGGTTCTGATTGCGTTGTCAGGAGGTGAGTATGGAAATTGAAGACCCGCGTCTGGTAAATCAGGTGGCAAGATTCCGGTTCGGGATGGCCGAGCGCGGGCTTGACCCGAAGCAGTTGGACAGGGCTACGCGGAAGTACACGGCAGCGCACATTGATATGAATCGGCTGGTGGATGCGGCGGTTGAGGCGTCGGACCGGCTTGGCCGGATAAGGCTCACGGACCGCTACCACATACAGAATATGGCCCGGACCTTGTATGGCCGGAGCCGGAAAGCACCAAAGGAACGATGGGCCGAGGCGTTCGCGCTGGTTGCCGGTCGATACATCCTTGAGGGCATAGAGCAGCAGTCGGTTCTGGCCGCGCTCGAAGCGTGCTGGCGGGTGCTGGTGCCGGACACCACAGACCAGGAAACGGCTGCGGTCGTTGAGATGGCACAGTCCGGGATATTGATGAACAAGGGAGGAAACGTGGAAGAAGGAAGTCAGAAGGCAGAAGTCAAAACGCAGAATCTAAACACAAAGACTCACTATGTCAAACAGAGCTTGATGTTAGCCTCATACGGTGGCGCATGATTTGAGCCAAGTGACGGTCTTCATTGTAATTGCTCCGGTCTCGCCACACAGCATACGCGATCTTCAGTAGC
>JAUWNN010000265.1 GCA_030612625.1 Caldifarciminota bacterium | reverse complement strand
GCTACTGAAGATCGCGTATGCTGTGTGGCGAGACCGGAGCAATTACAATGAAGACCGTCACTTGGCTCAAATCATGCGCCACCGTATGAGGCTAACATCAAGCTCTGTTTGACATAGTGAGTCTTTGTGTTTAGTCTTCTTGGCGAGCTTGGCGGCCTTGGCGGTTGTCCGGAAATGAGAATCAGGATTATCGGGACTGAATCTTTAGGCGTTCGGGGCCTTTCTTGTGCGGTAGAGATAAAGGGACACAGGATAGTGATTGACCCTGGAATCGCCTTGGGATACAACCGTCACGGATTGCTTCCTCATCCCTTTCAGGTAGCGGTCGGCGATAGCATCCGCCGCGAAATCATAAAGGAACTGTCAACCGCTACTGATGTGGTATTCAGTCATTATCATGGCGACCATGTGCCATTGGCAAATGCAAACCCTTATCAGCTTTCTCTTAAAGAGGTTATTCCTGTTCTGCACAACCCTCGTTTCTGGTGCAGCGGTGGGTCTGGCTTGACCCAGACGATGAAACAGCGGTATGAGGACTTGTGCAGCGCACTCGGAAAGGAACTGCCCAATGCAGAATCTCAGGACAACGGTTACATGAGATTCTCTTCACCGGTCCCGCACGGCGAAGCGAGCCGTGGAACCGTAATGATGACCGGTATCAGGGAGAACAATGAACTGTTCGTCCACGCTTCTGATATTCAGCTCTTCGATAATAAGGCTGTTGATGTGATAACAGCCTGGCATCCGGATGTCGTATTGGCTTCCGGCCCACCTGTTTACCTGTTTCATCGCTTCTCACCAATGCAACGGGAAGCGGCTTGGCACAATGGACTACGTCTCGCCCAAGCGGTCAAGACCCTGATTCTGGACCATCATCTCATGCGCTCTGAAGAAGGACAGCAATGGTTGGCAAGGCTGTCAGAAGAAACCGGCCACGAAGTCATCTGCGCAGCCGATTTTATGAAACGCCCCTGTCTTCTACTTGAAGCAGAGCGGCAACTCTTATATAAAGAAATGCCGGTCCCAGAGGGCTGGCATGAGAGTTATGCCAAAGGGAAAGCTGATACCAGAAGATACAGGAAGTGGCGAAGTCTGGTCAGTCTCGATTGACAGGGCTTTGGCAAAGCTCTATGCTGATTCCGTCGACTAGTAGACTGAGAAAGGAGTAGTCTGATGAATAAGTCAGGAATCGGAGTTCTGGTTATTGCTGTAGCCGGGATGATTGCCTCTTGCTGCGCGCAGGCCGACCCGGCAGTGAAAACGGTCGAAGGTGATGAGGGCCGGATTGCGGCTTATGACCCGGTGCCGGTCATCCCGATGGAGGATTTCTTCAGGAACCCGGAGAAAACCTATTACCAGTTGTCCCCGGACGGGGAGCACGTTTCTTTCCTGCAGCCGTGGAACGACCGGCTGAACGTCCACGTCCGGCGGGTCGGCGACACGACCGCGACCCGGGTGACTGCGGCGACCGAAAGGGACGTCATGGGCTATTTCTGGGCGAACAACGAGCGTATCGTCTTCATCCAGGACAAGGCCGGTGATGAGAACTACCATCTGTACGCAGTGAGCATCGATGGGTCGAGCATGAAGGAGTTGACCCCGTTCGAGAGCACCAGGGTGGGGATTGTCGACGACCTGGAAGAGAACGAAGAAGAGATGCTCATCAGGATGAACAAGCGTGACCCGCGACTCTTCGATGTCTACCGGATCAACATCAATACCGGCGAGATGAAGATGATTGCCGAGAATCCGGGCAACATTTATTCGTGGCGCACGGACCACGACGGCAATCTCCGGATTGCCGTCACGGTTCAGGGCCTGAAGACCGGGTTCATGCACCGCAAGACCGAAGCCGATACTTTCGAGATGGTGGCTGAGCATGATTTTCGGGAAACCCTCGAGCCCCTTTTCTTCACCTATGACAACAGGAATCTCTACGTGCTGTCCAACCTGGACCGGGACAAGGCCGCGGTCTACGTCTTTGACCTCGAGAAGCGTGAATTGGGCCAACTGGTATTCGAGCATTCTGAAGTCGATGTCGCCGGTCTCATCAGGTCGAGGAAGCGGAAGCGGATTACCGGCGCCTATTACTTCACGGACCGGCGGCACTACCATTTCCTCGACGACTGGCGGGCGAATCTCCAGGCCGGGCTTGAAGCGCGTCTGCCCGACAAGGAAGTGGTTGTTGTCAGCATGAGCCGGGATGAATCAAAGGTTCTGGTTCGGACTTATTCCGACCGGTCCCTTGGCGCGTACTACTACTTCGTGCCGGAGACAAAGGAACTCACGAAGCTGGCGGACGTCAGCCCGTGGATTGACGAGCGGATGCTGGCGACGATGGACCCGGTGTCGTACCGGTCAAGGGACAGCCTGCTCATCCACGGATACCTGACCCTGCCGGTCGGGGTCGAGCCGCAGAACCTGCCCGCGGTGATGATGGTGCACGGCGGACCGATAGCCCGGGACTACTGGGGATACCGGTCCGAAGCCCAGTTCCTGGCCAACCGCGGCTATGCCGTGTTCCAGGTGAACTTCCGTGGGTCGAACGGGTACGGCAAGGAGTTCGTACAGAAAGGGTTCAAGCAGTGGGGCCGGGCGATGCAGGACGACATCACCGACGGCGTGGACTGGCTGATTGCCCAAGGCATCGCGGACCCGACCCGAATCGGTATCTACGGCGGGTCGTATGGCGGGTACGCGACCCTGGCCGGCCTGACGTTCACTCCTGACCGATATGCCTGCGGGGTGGACTATGTCGGTCCGTCCAACCTGCTTACGTTCATGAACACAATCCCGCCCTACTGGGAGCAGCAGCGCGAGATGATGTACGAGGTAGTCGGCGACCCGGAAAAGGACAGCGCACTGCTGGCGCAGGTGTCACCGGCCCTTCACGTGGACAGAATCAAAGCGCCGCTGTTCATCGCCCAGGGCGCGAACGACCCGCGCGTCAAGAAGTCCGAGGCCGACCAGATGGTCGCGGCCCTGGAGAAGCGCGGCATCGACGTTCCGTACATGGTGAAGGAGAACGAAGGCCACGGGTTTGCCAACGAGGAAAATCGGTTCGATTTCTACCGGGCGATGGAGGAGTTCCTCGGCCGTCATCTCGGCGGCAGGGTCGAAAGAAGAAGCGAAGGCGAAAGGATGAAGCCCGGAGGATAACGCAGGGTGGCGTTTCGGCCCGGTGCAGCGCCACGGCCCGATTGACCGGGTTCGAGAAAGGTTCTATACTAAGTCATGGCGTGGCACGGTCCGCTTGAAAAGATAGACGACAACCGGCTGAGGATTCCCAAGAGTTACAAGCCTGGGATGCGGGTAGACGGCATCATTTATGCCGACGCCCGGTTGATTGAGAATATCAAGGCTGACCAGGCACCGGAACAGGTGGCCAATGTCGCGACTCTGCCCGGAATTGTCGGGAATTCACTGGCGATGCCGGATATCCACTGGGGATATGGATTCCCTATCGGCGGGGTGGCTGCATTCGATGTGAAAGACGGCGTGGTTTCACCCGGTGGTGTCGGTTATGACATCAACTGTGGAGTCAGGCTTCTGCGCACCAATCTTGAGCGTTCGGACCTGAACTCGGACGTGCTCGACAGTCTAGTTGCCGCGATGTACAACAATGTCCCTTCCGGTGTGGGTTCCAAAGGTAAGATAAGGATTTCGAGCAAGGAAGTCGAGAAGGTGCTGACCAAAGGTGCACGCTGGGCCGTAAAGAACGGCTATGGCACCGAAGCCGACCTTGAATACACTGAAGAAAACGGCGAGATGCAGGGCGCTGACCTGACCGGGGTTTCACCGCGTGCCCTTCAACGCGGAAAGCCGCAGCTCGGGACCCTCGGGGCA
>JAUWNN010000130.1 GCA_030612625.1 Caldifarciminota bacterium | reverse complement strand
GTACTTCGGTGAGCGGGTGCCTGGAGTTGAGGAGACTCCGGCCGAGGTGCCGGACAAGCGGCCCTATGTGCTTCACATAACGCCGAATCCGTTTTCCAGAACCGCCCAGGTTCAGTTCATCGCACCGGTAACCGGCCAAGTCGAACTGCGCACCTATACTATCAACGGCCGGCTGATAGACAGCCAGACCCGTAATGTGGTACTGGGACAGCGTAGCTGGTTCCGGCTTGACGGCAAGAAGCTCGGCAACGGTGTCTACCTGGTGCAACTGGTAACTCAGGCCGGCGTGTTTGCCCAGAAGACCGCGGTGCTGAGATAGCAACGCCCTGCGCGTTAAGCGTTAGGCGTCAAGCCTCCTGCGTCTAGCGGCCCGAGCTCAGCCTGGTGGCCAGGAATTCGGGCAGTCCAGCCCGGAGTATCTTCTCCTGTACCGCCTTGACGTCGTACTCCACCCGATGGAATGACATCAACTTGGTGTCGTCGTCAAAGAGCACACAACAGGCGCGCGGGTCTCCGTCTCTGGGCTGACCCACACTGCCGACATTAACCACGTACTTGGCACCAGACCGTATCTCAAACCTCTGCCGCCTGACCAGCTTGGCCCGGCCGTCATTGCGCCGCTCCACCACAAACGGATAATGGGAATGGCCAACAATGCACACCCTGGTAGAGAAGTAGTCCATCTCTGCTTCAGCTTCACTGACCACAAAGATGTACTCCCACTGCTCTGGTGCTGAAGGAGAAGCATGAACCAGATACAAAGGCTCAAACCGCTCGGTCAGGGACAGTGACTCAAGATACGAGACATCGCTCTCATCAAGTTGTCCTTTTGTCCACTCGATCGCGGCCCGGGCCGCAAGATTGAACTGGTGAACCGGGGTCTGGCCCAGCACACCCCAATCATGGTTGCCTGCAACCACTGGCCCGCGCAACGCCCTGATTTTCTCGATGCACGCACGCGGGTCCGGACCATAGCCCACAATGTCGCCGCAGCACGCAAAGCAATCTGCCCCCTGGCTGTGCAGGAACTGAAGCACCGCATCCAAGGCTTCAAGGTTGCTGTGAATGTCAGAAAAGATGCCGACCCTCATCCTTCCGCCTTCATCCTTCCGCCTTCATCCTTCCCGCCTTTATACACTCCATCCAGCACCCCATTCACAAACCGACCTGAGTCATCGTCTCCGAACTTCTTGGCAATATCTACCGCTTCGTTGATTGACACCTTGGGCGGCACGTCATCGAAGTAGAGTATTTCCGCGCATGCAATACGCAGAATCGCCCGGTCAAGGACCCGCAATCTGCGCAGGTTCCACCGCTTCAGATTTCGACGCAGGACCTGATCGATATCCCCCCGGCTATTCTGTACGGTCTGAACCAGACGCCGAAGATAGCTCTCCACTTCTTCAGAAGGATTCTTCCGGTTGATGATCTCCTCGATAGTGTCGTCCGGCTCGTCGCCGACAAGGTCAAGACGGTATAAAGTCTCAAGCGCGGCCTCCCGCGCCAGGCGCCGTTGGGTCATCCGATTCTACTCGATGCTTTTCTCCAGATTCACCATCTCAATTGCGGACAGGGCCGCGGTCCAACCCTTGTTGCCCGCCTTGGCTCCGGCCCGCTCAAGCGCCTGCTCCAGCGTATCCGCGGTAATCACTCCGAACGTTGCCGGCACTCCGGTCTCGAAGTAAACCTTTGCCAGTCCTTTCGCCACTTCAGCATTGATGTACTCGGCATGAGGGGTGTCCCCCCGAATCACGGCACCCAGTCCAACCACGCCGTCATACCGCTTGCTCACAGCCAGGCGCCGGGCAACCGCCGAAATCTCGAACGCCCCGGCCACCCAGAAAGTATCGGTCTCCTTTGCGTTGTGCCGCTCCAGGCAATCCAAGGCACCGGCCAAGAGTTGCCGGCTGACGAACTCATTGAACCTCGATACCACCAGGGCAAACTTCTTGCCGCTGGCATCAAGCCTTCCCTGAAACTCCCTTTTCTCCATCTTCGACTCCTTTCTCAATATCGCCTAACAAGTGTCCCAGCCGGTCACGCTTGGTAACCAGGTACTTGACATTCCGCTTGTTGGCTTTGACCACAATCGGAACACGCTCAATAATCTCAAGCCCGAACCCGCGCAATCCGACAACCTTGCGCGGGTTATTGGTCAGAAGCCTGATGCTGGTCAAGCCCAGGTCGGCAAGGATTTGAGCACCGATGCCGTAATCGCGCAGGTCCGGCTCAAACCCCAGCGCCAGATTGGCATCAACCGTATCCAGTCCTCTATCCTGCAATTCATAAGCCCTGAGTTTGTTGGAGAAACCGATACCACGCCCTTCCTGCCGCATGTAGAGCAGCACCCCGGTTCCTTCGCTGGTAATCATCTCCATCGCCTTGGCCAACTGCTGGCCGCAGTCGCAGCGCAGCGAATGGAGCACATCACCGGTCAGGCACTGGGAATGGACCCGGACCAGCACCCGTTTCCTGCCCCTGACATCCCCTTTCACCAAAGCAATGTGGGCACAGCGCTCCAGCACACCCTCGTACACATAAGCCCTGAACTCCCCGTACTCGGTCGGCAGCACGGTCTCGACAATCTTCCTGATTAGCCTCTCCCGCTGCTGGCGATAGCCAATCAGGTCCTTGATTGCAATCAGCTTGAGCCCGTGCCTTTTCGCCGCCCTCTGCAAAGCAGGCAAGCGAGCCATCCGGCCATTACTGGCCATCACCTCACATAGAACGCCGGCCGGCTTCAACCCGGCCAGCCGGGCCAAGTCCACCGTCGCCTCAGTATGGCCGGCCCGCACCAGAACCCCGCCGTCCTGGGCCACAATCGGGAAAATGTGACCCGGCCTCCCAAGGTCTTCAGGTTTCGTTTTCGGGTCAGCCAGCGCCTTGATGGTCTTTGCCCGGTCATGGGCCGAAATCCCGGTCGTAGTTCCCCTGACCGCGTCTACAGAAACAGTGAATGCGGTCCCGTGCAGCGCAGTATTGGCAGTTGTCTGGGCTGACAACCCCAGTTTTTCAGCCCGTTTCCTGGTAATCGGCGCACAGATCAAACCCCGGCCAAACCTGGCCATAAAGTTTATCTTCTGCGCGCTTACCTTTTCTGCCGCAAACACCAGGTCTCCTTCATTCTCCCGCGCCTCATCGTCAACAACAACAACCATCCTGCCCTGCCTGATGTCCTGGAGCGCATCCTCAATCCGGGCAAAAATGGGGTTCCGCCTTGTATCGGTCTTCTTCACCCGCTAGCCCTTTGCTACCTTAGCTCCAAGCGTCTTTCTGTACCACCGGTCATAGAACTCGCGAAATGCCTTGCGCCGCATTATCTTCTGCCACCACGCCCTGTTCTCCATGTACCAGTCAAGGGTCAGTTTCAGCCCCTGGTCAAACCTGGTCCTGGTTTTCCATTTCAGCGTCCTGCTTGTCTTGTGGGTGTTGCACACCAGCCGCTGGACATGGCCGGGCCGGTCCTTGATGTGCTGAACCAGACTCTTGGGTTTGCCCAGATATGAAAGCACGGCCCGGGCAATCTCAAGAACATTCTTCTCTTCACCTGACCCGACATTGAAAACCTCGCCCGCGACTCTGCTCGCCGGCACGTCCAGAACCCGTTGCACCAGCTCGCACAAATCCGGCACATAAGTCCAGTCCCTGGTATTCCGGCCCGAACCGTAAACCAGCAACGGCCGGTCAGCAAGCGCCTGGGTGAAGAAGAACGGAATCACCTTTTCCGGGTACTGATTCGTGCCGTACTGATTGAACGGCCGCAGCACCACAATCGGCAGCCCGTAGGTCTGATGGAACGAATGGCACAACCGGTCTGCCCCGGCTTTGGTCGCGGCGTACGGGCTCTGGGGCATAATCGGATGGTCTTCAGCCATCGGCACGGTCCGTGCCGACCCATAAACCTCGCAGGTCGAAATCTGAACGAACCGGCCGCAAGGATTTCTGCGGAACTCATCCAGCAGCACCGAAGCCCCGACAAAATCGGCCATCACAAACGGCTCGATACTGTCCACTGACCGGTCGATATGAGTCTGGGCCGCGAAGTTCACCACCGCATCAACCCGGCGCATGGCGTCCCGCACAACTTTCCGATTCCGGATGTCACCCCGGATGAACTCGAACCGCTTATCCTTCCAGAAATGCTTTGGGAAATTATCCAGGTTGCCGGCATAAGTCAGCTTGTCCAGAACCCGAACCCGGAAGCCTTTCCGGCACATCAGATGCCGGACAAAACCGGACCCGATAAAACCGGCTCCACCGGTCACAAGAATTCGCCGCACTACTTCCTCCCTGCTGAGACCTTTTCGTGGCTTTGTGCCTTTGTGATAATCATCCTTCCTTCAGTTTCCAGTCGTAGGGAATCTCAGGGTCGTCAGGCGACCTCCGAAACTCGTCCGGATTGTCGTGGTTGTACGGCTCGGTAATGGTATTGATGAGATAAGCCGGTTCGGCTCCAACCCCTTTCATACCGTGCAGCACCCCGGGCGGAATCTGGATGAGAATCGGATTCTGTTCACCCACAAAGAACTCCATCACCTCGCCCTTTGTCTCAGAATCCTCCCGCCCGTCATAGAGCGCCACCTTGACCATTCCCTTAACGATGCAGAAATTGTCGGCCTGAATCTTGTGATAATGCCAGCCCTTGACCACGCCCGGGTAAACGACCGACAGATAGACCTGGCCGAACTTCTGGAATACCTCGTCATCCGAGCGCAATATCTCCATAACCATCCCGCGCTCGTCCGGGATTGGCTTCAGCTTCTTGACTTTGACACCTTTAATCATAGCTGATAAGTTTCTCCATCACCAGGCAATAGTCAAGCAGCAAACAATCGCCTTGTAGGAGCGGCTTCATAGCCGCGATTCGGAATCGGGATTCGGAAATCCCTCCCACACAAAAGGACCAGCCCTTTCGCCCCGGTTCTGTCGTAGACTTCTGCCAGCGGCCTTGACGGTTAGGTCAATTCCGAATGACGAATGGCGAATTAGTGCGGAAGATTGCCACGCCCGCCAAAGGCGGGTGAGCCATCAGATGGCACCTGCTCGGAGCAGAGCGCAATGGCGGAAAGTAAAGCCATTGCGACGCACCCCCCCACGTCATTGCGAGGGCAAAGCCCGAAGCAATCTTCTGCCGTTTTGCCTTCTACACTCTGCATTTTGGCCTTTGCCCTCATCTGTGTTTATCTATGCTTAGATTTGCCCTTGGCGGCCTTGGCGTTCTTGGCGGTTCCAATCCGCTTTCCGCTGACCGCCCCCGACTTTGGACTGCGGCGGCATGCCGCCGCTTTCAGAGCCGGAAGCGTGCTTCCGGCAGGACAAAGCGCAGGCGCGCCTGCGCACTCCAAAACCAGACCCTTCGCCAAATGCCGGGTTACGAGTGTCGAATGAAAGACGGCGGAAGATTGCCACGCCTGCTTCGCAACCTCGCGATGACAGAAAGGAGAATCATTGCGGCTACACACTCCCACGTCATTGCGAGGGCAAAGCCCGAAGCAATCTTCTGCCGTTTTGCCTTTTGCATTTTGGCTTTTGATTTCTGCCTTCTGTGTTGTGCCATCGGATGGCACTCTGCGCTACGCTCCGATTCATCTGTGGTTCGTTCTTCGTATCTTTGTGCTTGTTATGAGGAGAAATCACCCACCCGCCGCTGACAGCCCTATTATTCCTCATTCATCACTCGCATCCATGGTCCGCTGTCGGCTTCTTGTTTCCTCTCCCTTAAGGGAGAGGAGTAAGGTGAGGGTGAAACGTACCCTCGCCTTGACTGGCCCAGACTGAACGGTATCCTGACCCAAGTAGAAGCCAATGCTCAGAGGAAAACTCAAAGACTCAGAAGGCTATCTCGAAACCTGGGGAACCATCAAAGCCCTGATTGAAGTCTGGCGTGAAGGCAACGACCTGGTCCTCAAAGGCGAATGCACCGACATTGTTGAATTGCACACCTGGCTTCTGCCCTCAATCCAGAATGCCCATCCGAACAAAGACCTTCTACTCGGAGCCATCATCTTCCCAGAAACAGAACAGGAATGTGACCAGCTCAAACAGCGAGTCCGCGAATATCTGGAAAAGAACTCAGCCGACATGAAAAAAGTGCAGCCAACCCGTGAAGTTCACCAGAGAATCGACAATCGCAAGTCATAAATCGTCATTCGCCATTCTGTGCCGGCTCTCGGCCTACCGCCTTCCGCGTCCCGCTGTCTGCCTTTTACACTCTGCCTTTTAGCTTCTGCCTTCACCCAAGAACCGAAATAGAGTCACGAAGACACGAAGAACACGAAACGGAGATAGGGTGACACCCTGCGCAGCGCAAGGGTGTCACCCTTGCCAGTTCTGGGTCCGGGAGGTTCATCTTTCGTGGATTTCGTGCTTTCGTGGCCAATCCCATATCGGTTTTCGGACTCCATCGATTTCTGTCAACACACAGCGAATATGTCATAGTGGATCCACAAGGAAAACGTCATACCTACCACAAAATTCCGGGGACATAATAAGAGATTATTGGAGATAAAGGGACACAATACCTATCTCCAGTCCGCACCGTCGACTTCTCGGACAAGACGCAAGACGGTCTACCGCTGACCGCTTGCAGCTAACCGCTGACCGCGAACGGCAAGTGGCCCGCAGCCATCGGGTCGGCAAGGGGTCAGGTCTTTGATCTTGATATTCGTACAGGGGCCGGAAAGACGATGCCCGCAATCCGCGTGCCGCTGACCGCCAACGGCTGACAGCTTACAGCTAACGGCTGACAGCCAAAGGCCGGAAGACTGCCACGCTGCGCTCGCAGCGAGCTTCGGTCGGATTGCCACGGCCACCTGCAGTGGCCTCGCAATGACAGCGGGAGAGACCCTTCGACTCCTTCCAGTCGCTCAGGGTGACACCGGGTGTCACTTTGACTTTTGACTTCTGCCTTTTGCCCTCCTCTGTGTTTATCTGCGGCTAGATTTCTTCTTGGCGGCCTTGGCGTTCCTTCGACTTCGCTCAGGACATGCCTTGGCGGTTGACCTGATTGCGGATGTCGAATCCCGAATAGCGGACTGTCACATCAAGGCAAAGGGCAGAATGGAAAGGCCGGAATCTCGGCCAAGGTAATGAGTATATGCTCAGACCAGGCTTGTAAGTGAAGCTTTCTCGTATACGGGTCGTCTGGTAGACAGTTCCCTATGCAGTTCGACTCGCTGTCTGGTCTGGTGGTCAGTCGGCAGTGTAGATGGCCCTTTGCTCGACTGTCTGGCTTGTTGTTCGGTCCGCAGCTTGCCCGATAGTTTCCTCAGCGGTTCAGCCCGCTGACTGGCCCGCGGTTCGGTCTGCTCTTTGGTGAGCCGTTTACTCCATTGTCGGCTCGGCCCTTTGCCCCGTTCTCCAGCGAATTCTCTACTCAGTTGCCTCGTCGGCAGTCTGTCCGGCTGTTTGCGCCGTGGTTCAGTCCGCTGTTTGCTCCACAGTCTACTTGGCCGTTTGGACGGCTGTTTGCCACGGAGTGCAATTCAACCGCGTTTCCGTCCGGTTATCTGCCCGTGAAAAGAAGCACAAAGGCAAGGATAACAGCCACCAGCCAGAGTACATCTTCAGGTGTCTTGGAATTAAGGGGACATAATACTAAATAGCTGACCGCTCAACCGCTGGCCGCTTTCCGCTCACCGCCGACAACTGACAGTTCCAGCGCAACGGTCCGTGAGTCAGACTCGCGGAATCCGATTTTGGAATGCAATGTCTGCGACATTGCAGCAACGACGCAGTCGTTGCACTCCATATCCCGAAGGGAGCCCGCGCTCCGAGCGCGGGGTTGCACTCCATGGAAGCGGAAAAGCGGCAGCACGCTGCCGCACTCCAAAACCAGACCCTTTGACGAATGTCGAGTGGCGAGTTCCGAATGAATGCGGAAGATTGCCGCGTCGGGCGCATCGGCTGCGCCCTCCTCGCAATGACAGACAGGAAAGCCATTGCGGCTACACACCCCCGTGTCATTGCGAGGGCAAAGCCCGAAGCAATCTTCTGCCATTTTGCCTTTTGCATTTTGGCTTTTGCCTTTTGACTTCTGCCTTTCTCTGTATTCTCCGTGCCTTTGTGTTTCATCCTTCCCTTGGCGTCCTTGGCGGTTGTGATTCTTCGGCGGAGTTTACCCTGAACGACCATGAGAGATGCTTCGCTACGCTCAGCATGACATGAAGTGAAGGGCCTCAGAATAACAGAGGGGTTCTCTTAGTATTCTTGGTGTCTTTGTGTTTAGATTCTGCCTTTTGCACTTTGTCCCTTGACTTCTGCCTTCATCGGTTACTGTCAACACACAGCGAATATGTCATAGTGGATCCACAAGGAAAACGTCATACCTACCACTATCTGAAACCAGTCAAGAGTCATAGTCGTTACCTCAATTCCTGGACCCGGATCGCGCCGGTTCTGGGGTGAAAAACATGCA
>JAUWNN010000284.1 GCA_030612625.1 Caldifarciminota bacterium | reverse complement strand
CCGCTGTCATTCCTGTTTCGTGCCTTTCGTGATTTCGTGGCCAATTCGTTGCTCGTTCTTCGTTCATCGTTCTCTTTCGTGCCTTTCGTGATTTCGTGGCTAATCCTGGTTTGGTTGCGGCCCTTCGGGGGCCGCGCTAGGTTTATCTGTGGTTCATTCTTCGTGTCCTTGTGTTCTGGTGATTCGTTTTCCTCTTGGCGGCCTTGGCGGTTGAGATTCTTGGGCTTCGCCTCAGAATGACAGCGGGGTCTGCGGGTGTGACTCTTGCGATTTGCATTTTGACTTCTGCCCTCTGTGTTCGTCCGTGTTTATCTGTGGTTTATTTTGGCTCCTGACTTCGGCGAAGCCGGATGGTCCGAATCGCCGCTAAGAGTCCTGTTTCGGATTCTCATGCAGATACACGGTCCGAATCGGGAATGGTATTTCGATTCCTTCTTGCCGGAAGCGTTTGAAGATGCGCTTGCGCAGGTGGTGCTGGACATCGAACTGGTCGACATAGGTGCGGACGTGCACAATCAGGGTGAAGTCCAGCGAGAAGTCGCCGAAACCGGGCATGAACAGCACATAAGGAGCCGGCTTTGCCAGCAGGTTTTCTACTTGTCCGATTGCCTCTGTGGTTTCCTCCAGAAGTAGTCTTTCCACATTGTCCGGGTCCGAACTGTAGCTGACTCCGATAGGTATGTCCAGGCGATGGTGCCGCTCCTTCAGATGGTAGTTGATGACCACTGATTGTGCCAGCTTGGCGTTGGGGATGATGACAATGTTGTTGCGGATGGTGCGAACCGTTGTTGCGCGCCATGTTATGTCGGTGACAACTCCTTCTTCACCGCTCTCGATCCGGATGTAGTCACCCGGTCTTATGTGCCGGGACAGGGTTATGTAGATACCGGCAAAGGTGTTGGCCAGGGTGTCCTGCAAGGCCAGGGCTACGGCAAGTCCTCCGATGCCCAGCGCGGTGATAATCGGGGTGATTGATATGCCCAGGGCATTGAGCAGGATGAGTCCGCCAATCACAAGGACTACGACGCGGACTATCGTCTGGGTCAGTCCTACCACTGCGACGCTGCTTCCGCGTTTGGTTCCTACCTGGCGAATCAGGGTG
Source organism: Caldifarciminota bacterium (assembly GCA_030612625.1). Taxonomy (GTDB): domain Bacteria; phylum Hydrothermota; class Tepidihabitantia; order Tepidihabitantales; family Tepidihabitantaceae; genus UBA3079. The sequence continues at coordinate 2,212 of JAUWNN010000284.1, read as the reverse complement.
ATTGCGATTTGCGCGGCACTGTAAGTAACCGAGCCAACAACCAGAGCGAGCAGGATTTTGTCGCTGACCTTGGTGAACTCATAGGGCAGCAGTGCGATGCGGCTGGCCGCATAGAACCCGACACAGGCGCACCATAGCACGAATGGACTGCGAACTGCAGCGAGAATAGTGTCGTCAATAGTGGTGGCGGTGCGCGCGGCCCGGCGCCGGAAAGCTTCAAACAGGAACCGCCGGACCAGATACGCCAGACCGACCGAACCGCCGAAAATCACAAGGGCTATGGCGTAGAGAATCCAGCGTTCTATGCCGGTGCTGGGTGCAGACACGGCTAAATATAGGCTTGGCCCCAGGCCTGTCAAATCAGCACTGCTCTTCTTGACTGTGCTGTGCGTGAGAACTAGCCTACGGTCGTGAGCACAGGTCCAGATGACACAAGAGTGCCGGGCCGGACCGGGATGCGTTACGCCGCGGTACGGGCTTTGATTGCGGTCGGTGTCGGCATTACGGCCAGTAGATTGGTGGCCGGGGTTCCGTGGTGGGGGGCATTGGCGCTGATTGTCCCGGCTCTGGCCCTGGTGCGGTTGACGCGCGGGAAGTCGCTCTATCTGGCTCTGGCCGCGGCTGCGCTGCTGTATGCACAGGCCCGGGTACCGGTTGCACCTGACCCAGAGTTGTATCAACTGAACCGTTTTCAAGGTGTTGTGGTTGAGGAACCGCTCAGCCGAACCGGGCCAAGCGTAGTAGTGGAACTTGTGCGGCCCTGGTGGGGCAAGGTACGGGTCTGGCTGCGGGACAGCTCGACCGCAGCACGTTACGGTGACCTGGTGAAAGTGAAGAGCAGTATCAGACCGTTCAGGTTCCCACGCAATCCGGGTCTGGTTGACTACGGTATATTAATGAGTCGCCGTGGTTTCATCGGCCAGACCGGTGTGCAGGAACGGCAGATAACCGTTCTCAGTTCGGCTCATGGAAGGCCGTGGATGAGATGGCTGGTGATGCCTTGCCGGAGATATGTTTTCCAGACCATCGACCGGTTTCTGCCCGGTCAGGAAGGGGCGTTGCTTACCGGGTTGCTGCTCGGGGACAAGCGCGGCTTGCCCAAGGACGCTCACGCGGCTTTTGCCGATTCAGGGGTGATGCATGTGCTGGCCGTGTCCGGGCTTCACGTGGGAAACGTGGTCGGGGTTGTCTGGTTGCTGCTTTTGCTGCTGCGGGTGCGCGGCTGGTCCCGGTTTGGTCTGACAACACTGGCGGTTATTCTGTATGTGCTGATGACCGGTGGCCGGCCCGCATCGTTCCGGGCGATGGTGATGGTTCTTGCCGCACTGCTTTCGATACCCACTCAACGCCGGTTTACACCGGTCACCAGCCTAAGCGTTGCCGGGCTGCTGCTCCTGGGAATAGACCCGCAAGCGCTGTTCACACCAGGGTTTCAGCTTTCGTTTGCAGCAACCCTGGCGATTCTACTGGTTGTGCCGCGGATTACGGTCCGGGTGCGGTATGTCCGGGTGGGGCGCTGGCTGCGGAAACATCTGTTGTTGGCCCTGGCTGTTTCCGTGGCTGCTTTTGCAGGAACCGCGCCTCTTCTGCTGTATCATTTCTTTCGGGTTCAGGCTCTGGCGCCTGTTGCCAGTCTGCTGGTTGTGCCGTTTGTCGGACTGGCGATTCCTCTGGGATTTCTGGTTGTGGTTGTGAATCCGGCAAGCGGCTTTGTCGCGGGCATCTTTGCCGAGTCGCTTGGCCTGGTGCTCGGTATCATACTATGGATAGCGAAGTTCTTCGGCAACCAGGACTGGGCGATTCTGGAGCCGGGCCGGGTGGGGTGGCTGTTTATTGTCTGGGTTTACGGATTGGGCTTGCTTGCCTTGAACTGGAAAAGGAGTTGGGCCCGGACCGGATTCAGGCTCGGGCTGGCGGTCGGGCTCAATGTCGTGGTGTGGCAGGCGGCCTTGGCCCGTCCTGAGACCAGAGCGGTGTTCCTTGACCCGGACCGGGGAGATGCGGTTCTGCTTGAGGATACTCTGGGTCGCAGGGTGCTGGTGGATGCCGGTATTGACAAGAAAAGGGTGCTGCGTGACTACTTGCGCAGCAGGGGAATTCATTGCCTGGACATTGCAGTCATAACCCATCCGGACCTTGACCATTATGGCGGGCTGCTGGACCTGGATGACCGGTGTCGAATCGGCCGGCTGGTGGTATCGAGCACAAAGGG
>JAUWNN010000003.1 GCA_030612625.1 Caldifarciminota bacterium | reverse complement strand
GTCACGGCCCTCGACAAGACCGCCGCTACGACGACCCACCCCTGCCTTTGGATGTGGAGTGCAACGACTGCGGCGTTGCGCAATAGCTTGCCCTGAGTGTCCTGCCGAAGGGTCGCAGACAGTGCGCTCCACCATCCTTCTCGCTCATCCTTCATCCTTGCCGTCAACACTTCGTCCTCCGGCGGTCAGCGGATAGCGGTCAGCCGTCAGCGGGCGTTCCCTTTTTCCGCTTGACTGAACAGACTTCTGCCAATATGCTGGCTGGTGATGAGCAACAGGAAGGGATATCCTGACCCGGTAGCCAGGAACTGCACGTCCACCCGCAACCAGCATATCATTATGTTCAAGAAAACGGTCATCAAAGTCTGGTCTGGTATCTACAAGCTTTCTGGCCCGACCGGACTCATGCGTCTCGCATTCGACACCGGGCTCGGAGCCAAAAACCCGCAAGGATTCGGGATGATTGAGAAATGGCAGCCGCGCAGTGAAAGCCCGGACCGCCAGAACCGCAGGGCCGACCGTGAAGTCTGAACTCCAGCCCTCGGGCCGCAATCTGCCTTTGCCGGCCGGGTACGAGAAATTCCTGGTACGCATCAAGGCCCAGGTGAGCAAAGCCCAGGTCAGGGCCGGCTTGGCGGTAAACCGCGAGTTGGTACTGCTCTACTGGAGCATCGGCCGACAGATACTTGAGCGGCAGCAGCGTGAAGGCTGGGGCGCGAAAGTTATAGACCGTCTTGCCCAAGACTTGGGCCGCGCTTTCCCGGGGATAAAAGGCTTCTCGTCTCGTAACCTCAAATACATGCGGGCATTTGCCGAAGCCTGGCCGGACGAAGCAATTGTGCAGCAGCTTGCTGCACAAATCCCGTGGTTCCACAACTGCGTCCTGCTGGACAAAGTGGCAGGTCCGGCTGAGCGCGAATGGTATATCCGGGCAACAATCCAACACGGCTGGAGCCGCAATGTCCTGGTCCACCAGATGGAAAGCGGGCTGTACCAGCGGCAAGGGAAAGCCATCACTAACTTCGACCGTGCCTTGCCGGCCCCGCAATCAGAACTGGCTCATCAGGTCCTGAAAGACCCGTACAACTTCGACTTCCTTGGTCTGGGCGAGGAAACTGCCGAACGGGAACTTGAACAGGCACTGATTGAACACATCCGGTCTTTTCTCCTCGAACTCGGTGTCGGGTTCGCATTTGTCGGCAGTCAGTATCACCTAGAAGTCGGTGGAAAAGACTTCTACTTGGACTTACTTTTCTACCATACCCGGCTACGCTGCTACGTGGTGATTGACCTGAAAGTGAGCGAATTCCAGCCCGAATTCAGCGGCAAGATGAACTTCTACCTTTCCGCAGTTGACGACCTCCTGCGTCAGCCGGACGACCAAGCTTCAATCGGCATCATCCTGTGCAAAGAAAAGAACCGGGTCGTGGTCGAATACGCGCTGCGCGACACCCGTAAGCCAATGGGTATAGCAGAATACCGGTTGCGCCTTACCGAGAAACTACCCGAGCGCCTCGAAGGCAATCTGCCGACTACTGAAGAACTCGAATCCGAACTCCGCCGGGGAGGGGACGAAAAGACAGAGAAGGACAAATGACAGGCCGAGGCCTCGGGATGATTGAGAAATGGGGAAAAGGAGGAGGGATTGATACAGGCGATCATGGAGCTGGGTCGGGAGTTGCGGCCCAAGGCGCACGGCCAGCCGAGAAAGTCCCAGAATAGTTACAGAAAATGGTTAGCGTCACCGTTATCCCGTTTCGCGACAGAATGTCGCGATACCTGCAAGCCGATGAAAAGGCTCGATTTATGGCCGATATGGATACTACCCGGTTAGGCATGTACGACAGCGTCATTCACTACATACTTCTGTTCGGTGTGAACAGGGACCCGGACTGCCGGACACCAATCGCTAAGTAATCGTCAAATGGAAGCGTCTAATCGTGAAGCCGGCTCTGGTCCGGGCCCTGGTTTGGCCCCTGGTCCGGCATCGGGACTCGGGCCTGGTCCGGCCCTTGGCCCGGACTGCAGAGTGTATTTCAACCGCAGAGCCCGACGACCATGCCGTCAGAATACTCAACAGGAAACCGGTTCGTCGTGGCGGACTACGCGAGATGCCTTGGCACTTCAGCCAGGAATCGAATTCTACCAACGGCCCCGAGTTTCCCTCCAGACCCGGTCCCTGAGAGGAAATGCCGTAGACAACCGTCTGTCCAGGTTGCTTGCCCAGATGCGTGCGAAACGACAAGCTCCGCAAACAGGATTTCTGCTCCGCAGACAGTGCACGAAGTGACAAAAGAAACTGTAGAAGATTCCCGCATGGCCACCGGCTTGAAGATGGAATGTAAGTTGTAGTCTTAGGGTTGCGACGGCATCTGTTTGACAACGTCTTGTTTTTCTTTAGTCTCTGCATGATGAGGGCAGCAAAAATTCTGGTATTCATCCTCCTGGTGTCGTGTGCCGGGAGGCAAGAGAAGGCTTACACCATCGTCGAGGCTGTACCGAGGCCGCTCGACGTCATTCTCATGCTTGACCAGTCGAGCAGCATGAAATGGACAGACTCTTTGAACAACCGGATTGAAGCATCCAAGTTCCTTGTCGGTTACCTTGCTACCTACTGGTCCAAAGAGCAGGGCCATCGAGTCGGGCTGGTGAACTTCGGCAGCCGAAAGCCGCTTGACCCAACGGACGAGTTCTGCGAACTGGTTTCTTTGGATACTGCTGAGCTGGATAAGCGCGAGGGCCTGCTGCAGAGAATCAAACCGATGGATTTGCAGTACACCAGCTTCATCAACACATTCAGGAACACCCGGCGGATTTTTTCAGAAGCCGAGAAGGATCGCGACCGGCAGAAAGTGATGGTTCTGCTTACTGATGGCGAGCCGGACGATTTGAGAAAACTGTCACGCCGGGCATACTTTGAGGAGCTGGTTCAGTTCTTCGAAGACTCGCTCAAGGATTGTCACCTCTATGTCTTGGGCATTGACCAAAAAGACCGCTACTGGTCGAAAACCCAGCCCTATTGGCAGAGAATCACGGAATACACTGAGCGAATCACCTCGGCTGAAGAAAAGAACCTGAAGGAAACATTCTGGCGGGTAGTATCTGAGGAGATGGAAGGGACGGCCGGCGAGTGGGAGTTGATACCAGAAGGGGGATTAAAGGTCGAACTAGCCCCCTATCTTGAGGCGGTGACTTTCACGATTCACAAAGAGCTTCCTGAAGCTAAGGTGAGAATTACAGACCCGAAAGGCGTGAGAGTTGTGGAACGGCCACCAACGGTCAGGCGGGCACTCAAGACCACAAAGACCGAGGTGTGGAGAATCGAGGAACCTGAAGCTGGAACTTGGATTTGCCAGATTGAGAAAGGCAAGGGCAAAGTGGAGGTCGGCACTGTCAGGATTCCGGTTCAGCCCCGGCTCCTCTCACCCAAAGACACTCATCCCCAAGGCAAACCGTTTGTCATCTATACCAGCTTCCTGAGGAAGGACGGCCGACCGATAAGGGAACTGCGGGCATATAAGCTGGCGATGTCCGCGGCCCTGCGGACACCTTCGGACACGGCTTTGCAGTATTATGACCTAGTTGAAACCAGGCAGACCGGCCTGTTCGTTTCCAGAGATACGATTATGCCAGGACAGCCTGGGAAATATGGAATCTTGCTGAGCATGAAGGCCCAGCGACTCGTGGCAGAAACTGTCATTCCGATTAGAGTCGTGAGCATTCCGTATGTTGAGGTGCTCCAGCCGACAGCCGACGAAGTTCAGCCCTGGCGCAGGGACGTAGTCATCAAAGCCGACGTTCGGCTGGAAAGCAATACGATAAATCCCACCGAGCTCTTCGTTGACAACCCAAACACGATGATTTCTTATCAGTTGTCCGAAGGTAGGGAGGTGCTCGGGTCAGGCCATCTCCAATACCGGGGCGGAGAAAGAGAAGCCTGGTTCTCAGCCAACGCCGGCAAGCTGAAGAAAAACGGAGTGTTCAGAATCGTTGCGTCGCTCAACGCCCGGCGTGCTGACGGAACGGTCTACGAGTACTCGAATGCGCTCAATCCCACCCGGTTCCGCCGGAGAATGGACTTCGTCGACTTCGTGGTCTACAGGTTCTATATTCTCCTGGCGCTTATCCTCTTTGGCTTTTTCATCTGGGATTGGCAGCGAATCGGTCGCGAGAACAACTGGTGGGGGTGGAGAATTGGCTACCCACAGCTCGCGGGTTCTTTGGACATTATCAGGACAGTATTACCTGAAAAGGCCGAGGAACCCCAGGAGGAGACCGGCGAGTCTCAAAAAGAGCAAAAGGCCAAGGCCGAAGAAGTAGTTACTGCAGACGAACTCGCACAATTGATAGGGAAGCAACCTGATGTTCAGGAGGAAGAGCAGAAACCAGAAGAGGAGACTCCATCGGTTGAAACCAGAGTAGTAACAGAAGAAGAACTGGGTATTCGGCTTAGCGGGAGAAAGATGCAGTTTGAGAGACTAGGTATTACCCTGGTGGCACGAAAAATAAAGGCACCGGATGAGTTTGGTGAAGCCGTGACGAAGAGCGCCATCTTTATTAGATGGCACGATGGGCATAGGCCCGAAGAGGAGTTGAAGGCAGGTGCCGAGGAAATACCTATCAGTAAATCTGTGAGAATTCGCTATAACCCGTGAAGTACAGGGAGAGAACAGAAGGAGGCAACAAATGACTCGGCCACTACTCCTGGTCGGTTTAGGTGGATTCGGCAAATGGGTTGTGACAGCACTGAAAGCAAAGGTGCTGGACACATACGGCAAGAAACCGGATGGTATTGACTGGCTTTCGCTGGACCTTACACCAGAGGAAAAGCCCCCGGTCAAGTACCCTAGGTTTGAATTGGGTAGATTGAAAGAGGAGACATTGGACTTCTCCAAGACAAGCCCGGAGTTCGTGCACATTGATAAAGATATCGCCAGTCAAGTTACAGCCGCTCGCGAAGACAAAGCTGATGTGCGCTTCGCAGGAAGGTTGAGCAAAGAGGATGCGGAGATGATCGTCACCAGCCAGGAGCAGGGTTTGCCTGCGGCTGAGAGGAGGCATGCCTCGATGATTCCGTTCATTCTGGATATAGACAAGGTGGAACGAACATTGAGGCGGAAACTGAAGAGAAATGGGATGATTTTCGTCGTCAACTCCCTGGCTGGCGGAACCGGAACTGGGGTATTCCTTGATTTCGTCCTGTTGCTGCGTAAGCTCCTTGCTCCGCTCAGGGGGACGGTCATCTCCATCATTCTTTTGCCTTTTGGATTCACCAAGGTCAAACAGAATGAAGATATGAACCCGCTCTATGCAAACTGTTACGCCGGGTTCCGGGAACTGATGAAGCTATTTTACCCCAAAGGGAATACTCGCGTATCCTATTCCCTGACGAGCTTGAATCTTAAGAACATAGTAAAGGAACGGGGGATGGATGTCATTTCCGACTTGGTTTTCATCGTGGACGGTTCAACAGTAGGAGGCCGAGATGGGAGCGAGATTGAACACTACCAAGGCGTTGTTCCAGCCATAACGGGTTTTGTTGAAAGCGCATTCCTGGGGACGGACAAGAAAGCGGTACGACTCGGTGTGCAGACGCAGACCTCGTTTGACAATGCCAAGGCCCACGCTGTAGAGAATTTCGTAGGCAAGAAGGCAAGCGAAGACCCTTACAATGCGTTTGCTTTCGCTTCTTTTGGCACATATCGCCTGGTTTTTGATTCGCAGGCTGTTAAGAACGAATTCGCCCACCGTATCGCCATCAGAGTATACGAACAGTTCTTGGAGCCATCGTGGCTGCCCGACCCGGAGTTTGCGGTCAAGCGCTATGAGAAGAATCCCGCCGAATCGACCAAGTTCGACAAAGACATCGTGCATACCTGTCTGACCAAGGGGGGTGGATTCGCGACCTTCAGCGGACTTAAGAATCGGCTCGAGACCGAAGTCAGGTTTCCAGACTTCGGTCTCGGCGAGGTCCGGCTCGTCGGCAAGGTAAGAAATACCAAAGAGAAGATAGACGCGAGGGAATCCTATCGGCTGGGCGGCAAGGATGACCAGTATAGTTCCACGGCACGGAAGAACTTCTATTCGGTCTATAACAAATACGCGGCCTACTATCCCAGTGAATTCAAACGCTGTGTTCGGAAGAAAATTCTGAATATTCTAAGGCACGGTCAGGGAACCGACAGCTACGGACGAGGGAGTTTGAGAGCAGCCGAACATTTCATCCGTGTGCTTAAGAACTGGTATATTCTATTTCTAAAGGGGTTCCCGGAAAGGAATGTGAAGCCTCAGTTTGCGGTGGCCTGCGACCTGGCTGACCAGGTTGAAGGCACTTACAGCTATCTGGAGGGTGTGGTTAGCGCCTACTACGAGGCCCACAGAAACAAAGGGAGGGGATTGTTCGGAGACCCGAGGAAGGAGTATCGTGAACTCAGGGCCAGACTAAACAGGCTGGTGATTCGGGACTTGCTCAGGAAGCTGGTTCGGGAGATTGCTGGCGAGAGCCTCGTCTATCTTGAGGAGTTGCATCAACAGCTTAGTGACTGGATTTCCACTATCGAGGACTCCAAGAAGACCCTGCAGGAGGCATTGAACAGTCTGCTCGAAGTACGAATGGCGCGGAAGGAAATCGCCTGTGACGAGTACCTGACCGAGTCTGACGACTCTATTGAGCGGCGGATGTTTGAACTTGTGGTAGACGACAAAGAATGGAAGAAACTGGATGATGAGCAAAATCCGACCGATGAATTTGATGCGCGGCTCAAAGAAATACTCCACAACATCCCCAACCCGAGCTGGGCCGAGGTCGTTGGAGGGTTCACCTGGAATTTCAACCTGCCGGACAAAAACGGCAAGGTTCCCTACCCACGACATCCGAATGGTGGGCTTGTCTTGGCCGTACCGTCCGGTATGCCTGACTTTCCAGGCAGAAGTGAATGGAGCCGAGAGGATTACGTTCGAACCTGGAACTACGAACTCGTAAGGTTCTACTTGACCTATCACAGACTAAGTGAACTGGACAAGATATCGGTTGTTCAGATTCTCATGCTCAAGCAGCATGAACCCCGTGCGGTGCTCGAGAGGCTGAAGGAACGTTCGGTCATCATGTTGTTCTGTGACGAGAGGAAACTCGATACCCTCAAAGGAAAGATAGCCCCGGCATTTGCACAAGAGTCTCACTACTTCATTACCGGAGACTTCGGCTGTCAGCAAAAGGGGCAGCCCAAGCTTCAGCGATGGCTCAACGAGTTTGCCAGAAACATGAACGCTGTTGCAGAGGAGCAAATAACTGAGGTGGACACCAAGCAGAAGCCGAACGAAATCGTTTTCACGACCGCGAAGTACTGTTTGCCCGCACCGGTAATGATGAACCTCGCCAGCACTGAAGCTGTTTACCTGACTAGGATGAGGAACAAAGTTCCGCCCCCATTGCACATATTCAAAGGAGAGAAGTCAGCGTTTCGGTACGAGACCAAAATTCAGCAAATGTTTCGCAGCCGTTACGAGAAACTCCATCCTCAGGTTGTATCCATTCTAGAGGACAAGACGGTAGTTGGGCGTGTGCTTTGGGCGAAAGTGTTGGGCTTCGCCAGGAAGGAAAAAGGGGAGATTGACCCTGATACCCACCAGCGTCGGTCCTACCTTTTGATGGGAAGCGAGAAGTTCCGCAACACGAACTGCTTCTGCGATGCGATATACGAATTGATTTACCCTCCAGATGAAAAGGAAAACGAGTACAGGAACCTTCTTGAAGACCTGAAGAAGCAGATAAACGAGGCGCTCCATCAAAAGGACGAAGCCGAACGAGATACCCTGAAAAGGCAAACTTCGAAAGAGCTCCGAGATACGGTCAGTAAGGGCAAGTTACCCAGACGGGAAGCAGACCTTTACAAGGTTTGGACGGCAATGTTGAAGGAAGAGGATGAGTAGGAGCAAAACATGAGCATCCTGAGAAAGAGTGAAATACAAAAGGAAATCGAAGCGGGCCGGATAATCATTGACCCATACTTCCCGGAAAGTGTCAAAGCCGCGTCGGTTGAGCTCCTGCTCAGCAACAGATTCGGCAAGCTGCGCAAGCAGAGCCAGCCGGTGATATCATCCAAGTTTTCACCGGAAAACGAAGCCGTGGACTGGGAAACCGCGGTCAACACAATCGAGATTCCTCCGGCCGAAACCCGTGTGGGAACAACCAAAGAGAAAATCAGCCTACCCGACGACATCGTCGGCTGGATTACGCCACGAGGAAAAACAGCGCTGCTCGGCCTGAACATCCAGATTTCCACCGGTTTCGTTCAGCCCGGCACTCGGGACGAAGAGCTTTTCTTCCTGATGACCAACATCGGTAAGACCGATGTCTCCTTACTGATAGACAGCAAGCTCTGCCAGCTCATTTTCTTCAAACTCTAGCACGATGGTTTTTGGCAAGGACGACATCCTGAAGCAGATAGCAGCCGGCCGGATAGTTATTGACCCGTTCGATGAGAAAGCGGTCGGAATCGCATCGGTCGAGCTTACCCTGAAGCCCGAGTTCGGCATATTCAGCGGAACCGGCGGTCCAGTTGATGTCAGCCGACCGACCGGTTCGGCCCTGAATTGGATTCCGGCATCGAAATCAAGAGACTACAAACTTGAATCCGGCGGTTGTCTGGTTGGAAAGACCAGGGAGAAAATCTCCCTGCCTTTGGACATCTGCGCCTGGATAACACCCAAGGCCCGGACCGCGGTCTTCGACCTGAGCCTGGAGATATCCTCCGGTTTCATACAGCCCGGCACGAACAACGAACATCTATTCTTTCTCATAACCAACTCAGGCCGTCTCCCAATTCTGCTTCATCCCGGCATCCGCATCTGCCAGTTGGTATTGAACCGGCTCTAAGCCAAAGCGGGTTGTGTGACTCTATTGTCACATTGAAGGTGCGGATTTATCACGGCGACCCGATGCCGTTGGCTAAATTCCCGAATTCGGCCCTAAATCGGAAAAGCATTAACACCATATGTGAATGAAATTTAACCACTTACTTAACAGATAAAGAATACGCTCACCCACCGTGGGTGTGGCGTGAATATTGCTGGAGGCATATCAGGATGAAAATCCTAGTTGTTGACGACGTCCAGGAATACCTGGATTCGCTTTCTCGCGTGCTGGCGAGCGAATACCAAGTCGTGAAGGCAACGAATCTAAAGGAAGCCAAGGGAAAGATGGACCACACAATCAAGCTGGCTTTGGTGGATATCCGCCTTTCCGAGGAGGACATGGCTAACCGCGACGGAATTCTGTTTCTGGGCTGGCTCAAAGAGAATTACCCAAAGGTTCCAGTTGTTGTCATGAGCGCATACAGGGACTTTGACGCCGCTACCGATGCTCTCAATCTCGGTGCTAAACGTTTCCTGAAAAAGCCCATCAATCTGCGAGAACTAAAGGATACAATAAACGATTTAGCAACTTAGGTTTCTCTTTATGCTCCCTCAACTCATTGCCAATGGACTTGTAATGGGTTGTTCTTATGCTTTGGTAGCGCTGGGATTTGCTCTCATATACAACACTACCCGAACGTTTCACTTTGCGCATGGTGGAGTTTATGTTCTATCAGCATACCTGCTTTATACCTTCAGGAACCTGTGGGGTATCCCGCTAGTTCCGGCGGCGATACTGACCTTACTACTCATTGCTTTCTTAGGCGTTGCCATTGACGAGGTCCTGTACCGGCCCTTGGTCAAGCGGGGTTCTTCGCAGCCCATTCAGATGCTCAGTTCACTTGGGCTATACATAGTAATCATAAATCTTATAGCTATGTTTTACGGCAACGAGACTAAGATGCTCAGTCCGGGTGTGCAGCCGACATATACAGTCGGGCACATAATTCTTGCTAGGACCCAAATCGTGACTGCGGTTACTTTTGTGGTGCTCTTTGTCAGCCTTCTCTTCCTGTTACGAAAGTCTCGAATGGGTAAGACAATTCGGGCGTTGCGGGACGACCCGGAACTGGTTTCTGCTTCGGGAATCAACGCCAGGTTCTTTCGGTGGAGTGTTTTTGCACTCGGCTCTGTTCTCGCTGGTGTAGCCGCGATACTCGCCGGCTTGGATGTCGGCATCGATCCCAACATCGGGATGACTGCTCTCCTGAGTGGAGCGGTGGCAGTGATAATCGGCGGAGTCGGCGTTTTTGAAGGGGCGGCACTTGGCGGTATTGCTCTTGGTCTGCTGCAGAGCCTCGCCATCTGGCAAACATCGGCACGGTGGCAGGATATGGTTACGTTTGTCGTACTTATCGTCTTTCTGTTGTTCAGACCCCAGGGCCTTTTCGGCATCCGTCGGCGCGCGGAGGAAATGGCAGGATGAACTACCTGCTCCATATCCTCGTCATAATCTGCATCTATCTGGTGCTGGGGCTTTCCCTGAACCTGATTGTTGGATACACCGGACTGCTTTCTCTTTCTCATGCTGCTTTCTACGGAATCGGAGCCTACATTGGCACCCTTTTGATGATGAATCTCGGACTTGGTTTCCTTCCTTCCTTGGCCCTGGCAGTTATCGGCGCCATGCTGCTTAGCCTGACAATCTCGATTCCGTCGCTCCGACTCAAGGGTGATTACTTCATGCTGGCCACCTTAGGGTTTCAAATCATCGTTTTTGCTGTTCTGTACAACTGGGTCGGATTGACACGCGGGCCTTTTGGTATCCCGGGAATCCCCAGACCAAGTCTGTTCGGATTTCAGCTCAGGACAGTAGGTCATTACCTCGGTTTCAGCGTCGCAGTCGCGGCGATTTGCCTGGGTCTGTTGTTCCTGATAACTCATTCGCCTTTTGGCCGTGTGCTTAAGGCTATCCGTGAGGACGAGATGGCGGCGGCCGCACTGGGCAAGGATACCCCCAGGCTTAAAGTCGTGGCTTTTTCAATAGCAGCCGGCTTCGCCGCTGTATCCGGGGTGCTTTTCGCGACCTACATGCGCTACATTGACCCAACCAGCTTCACTTTGATGGAATCTATTTTTATACTGTCGGTCATTGTTATTGGCGGCACCGGCAACGTCTCTGGTCCTATTGCAGGTACAATTCTGTTGATTGTTCTACCCGAGGCGCTTCGTTTCTTGAGGATTCCGGATGCCATTGCCGCTAACATGAGGCAGGTTATCTACGGGCTTGCAATCATTCTCATAATGCGCTACCGGCCACAGGGATTGCTCGGGGAGTATCGGTTCGAATGACCGTTCTAGAACTGAACAATCTGTCAAAGAGCTTCGGTGGGGTGCGGGCCGTGGACCGTGTTTCGATGGGATTCAGGAAGGGCAGAATCACTGGGTTAATCGGTCCAAATGGAGCTGGAAAGACGACTGTTTTCAACCTGATTTCTGGTTTCCTGAAACCTGACGAAGGAAAGATTAGTTACCAAGACCAGACGATTACGGGAATCCTGCCGTGGAAGGTCGCCCGCATGGGCATTGGCAGGTTGTTTCAGGACATTCACCTGTTTCCGCACATGAGGGTCGTTGACAATATTCTGGCTGCTTTTCAAAAACAGACGGGCGAGAATCCTCTTTTGGCTCTTTTTGTCCGGCCGAAGGTGACCGCCGAGGAGAAAAACCACCGTGGGCAGACACAGGAACTGCTGCGGTTTGTCGGTCTCTCAGACAAGGCGAATGAGCTTGCCGAAAATCTCTCCCATGGCCAGCAGAAACTTCTGTCTATCGCTAGGCTGCTTGCTGCCGAAGCCGACGTTCTTCTCATGGACGAGCCGACTGCCGGGGTAAGTCCGCAGATGGTTGACAAAATTCTTGACTTGATAAAGAGGCTTGCAGAAAATGGCAGGACAGTCGTCTTTATTGAACACAACATGAATGTGGTTATCGAAATCGCCGATTGGGTATACTTTATGGATAACGGCCAAGTTGCTTCATTTGGTTCGCCGGATGATGTCCTTGGTGACCCGGAAGTAAGGAAGGCATATATCGGAGTTTGAAAGCATGAATGGACTGAACCTTATTGACATCTGTGCAGGATATGGCAAGAAGGAGGTACTCAGAAACATAACGCTCTCCGTGGAACAGGAGAAAATCACAGCCATCATCGGCCCGAACGGCGCTGGCAAATCCACCTTGCTCAAGGTGATTACCGGATTTCTGAAACCCACGCAAGGGAGCGTCTGGCTCGATGGCAGGGAAGTTACCGCTTCAGCTCCACATGAGCGGGTCAAGGCTGGTGTTGCCTATTTCATGCAGGGTGGTAGGGTTTTCCCGAGTCTCACGGTTTCGGAGAACCTGGAAATGGGTTGCATGAGACTTAGTCCTGACCAGAGGAAGAAAAACACAGCCACGGTTCTGGAGCTCTTTCCCAACCTGAAGGATATGTTGAAGAGAAGGTCAGGTTTGCTTTCCGGGGGTGAACGCCAGGCACTCGCACTGGGAATGGTGCTGGTATCCCGACCCAGGTACCTGCTGCTTGACGAACCTTCTGCAGGTTTATCACCCAGGCTTGTCCGGGAAGCGCTTGACAAAGTGGAAAAAATCAACAAAAATTGGAAGTTGACTGTCTTGATAGCTGAACAGAACGTCCGAGCCGCCTTGGGCATAGCTCATCGGGTATGCGCATTGGCGAACGGACAGGTAGTCAAGGAAACTGAAAAACCAGAGGAGTGGCTCTCGGACGGAAGCCTGGAGCAACTCTTTCTGGGAATCGGCCAGGGGAAACCCTGACACAAACCAGTCAGGAGGTAGACGATGAAGAACGCAAACACTCGGTTTATCGTTGGTGCGGCAGCCGCCGTCTGTTTACTCGTTATCGGTTTGGGCTGTCCGGCGAAAGTCCAGCAAGAGAAGAAGGAAATCAAAATTGGGGTTATTCTGCCCTTGACCGGAGAAGGTGCTCTATGGGGTAATAACTCACAAAAAGGCATAGACCTCGCAGTGGAGCAGGTAAATCAAACTTCGAGCGTTGGCTTCAAAGTCAGCGTTGAGTATGAAGATAGCCGTACCGATGCGAAGGCGGCGGTTGCAGCTTTGCAGAAACTAATAACTCAGTACGGCATCCAATGTGCCATCGTGGACATGGTCAGCTCGAATGTGCTGGCAATGGCCCCCATCGCCAATGCTGAGAAAGTCGTGATCATTTCGCCGGGAGCGTCCTCCCCGGCGATTACCGATGCAGGACCCTATGTGTTCCGCAACTGGCCTTCGGACGCCCTTCAGGGTGTCGTCAACGCACAATTCGCGATGTCGGAGCTCAAGTGGAAGAGAGCCGGAATAGTATACGTTCTGAACGCTTACGGCGAGGGACTCAAGGATGCATTCCAGCAGGAGTTTGAGAAACGCGGTGGCAAGATTGTCGTTGTCGAAGGCGTCAAACAAGGGGCGAGCGACGCACGGTCCCAGATTGCGAAGGTCAACGAAGTGCATCAATCATCGGGGTTAGATGGCATCTACCTAGCCATATACCCCACAGAGCATCCTGTTGTTCTCAGGCAGCTTAGCGAAATGAAACTTAAACTCCCGCTACTTGCGACAGAGACCTTCGACGACCCAGCCATTCACAGGTTGAAGGTGGCCGAAGGGGTGATTTTCTCCGTGCCAGCGCCAGCAGGTCCGTCATCCAAGGTCGCCAGTAACTTCCGCAAGGCTTTCAAAGAGAAGTACGGTAAGGAACCGGGGCTTACGGCTGATGCCGCCTATGATGCACTTAACATGCTTGTGATGTGCATAAAGGAGGTCGGCAATTCAGGGCCGAAAATCCGCAAGTACCTCGGAGGAGTAAAGGACTACGACGGCGCCGCTGGGTTAACTACTTTCGACAAGAACGGCGACTGCATTAAGCCTTTCGCGCTTAAGACCGTGAAAGACGGAAAGGTAGTCAACTTCACCGACCGGTTCTTTGTGCCGAAGGAGCAGCAGTAACGTGCCCGAGCTCGAACCGCTGGGAGACATAGCGAAGCGGAAAGCAGAAGCCTGGACCCGGTTGACCCGCAGGAAGACCACACCTGAGGACTGGCTGGGCTGGCGTTGGCAACTGCGCAGCCGTGTAGAGAATGATGCTGAGGCGTTCACGAGATTACTTGAGCTCGACGACGGCGAGGTTAAGGGTACCATGGCAGCGCAGGACGCCGGGTTCTACTATGCGGCGACACCGTACCAGATTCTGCGGGTCCGCGAGCTACTTGAGGCTGGTGCCACAGACGACGCCAAGGCGGTGAAGAGAACATTCGTGCCTGATATCCGCGAGACGTTCCACAAAACCGGTATTGACGACGGCATGGGCGAGGAGGAAGTTAGCGACCTCAAGCCCGAGCCTAGACACTACATCTCACGGTTGTACAGAGACCGGATGCTCCTTCAGGTCACGGACAAGTGTCCGGGCTACTGCCGCTACTGTTTTCGTCGACGCAAGACCATCAAGCGCGACGACCCACGATTCACCGAGAAGTTCCTCGCTCACCTTGATGAAATAGTGGAAGCGATTGCGGCTCTGCCTCAATCGGAGTTGATTCACGACATCATCCTCTCTGGTGGCGAGCCGTTGATGCTCGCGGACGACAAGGTCGAGGAGATAATCACGCGCCTCAAGGACCGGCTACCGCGATTGGATGTCATCCGCATTGACACCAAAGCGCTGGCTGCGATGCCCCAGCGAATCACGGACGAGTTCGTTGCGATGCTGCGCAAGTACCACCCGCTCTACATGACCCTGCACTACATCCACTACGCGGAGATTGACGATGAGGCGCGGCACGCCTGCGCAAAGCTTGCCGATGCCGGCATCAATCTCGGCACCTACACGCCGCTCCTGCGCGGTATCAGTGACGACGCCGAGTTGCTCAAGAAGCTCTTCTGGGAGCTCGTGAAGATGCGCGTCCGGCCATACTATCTGGTGCAGAGGATAGTGAGTTACTGGACGAGACACTTCCACGTGCCGCTGAGGGAGTCACTGCGACTCTTGCGCGGGCTACACGGACAGCTTTCCGGGCTTGCTGTACCGACCTTCAAGGTGTACATTCCCAAGGAAGGCAAAGTGCCGCTGCTGCCGAACTACCTGAAGGACTATGCCGATGAGGATGGCAATCCGCTGCTTGAGACCTGGCGCGGTCACGTTGTATCATACCCAGAGCCGCACGATGAACGTGAGTAGCCAGCGGGGACAAAGAAGGGACGAGTGGCCAACGACAGTGAAATAGCCGGCAGGCGCGACAGGGTCTCGTTTGCCGAGCGCGGGCGCAACATCGCCATCGAACTGGTTCGGAAGATAGAAAGCGAGTTGGGCGTGCCGGGCGGACGGGTGATGGTCGCGTTCCAGCGCATCGACAAGGCTGCCAGATATGATGGGTTGAGTGGCGTACTCCGTTACACACCACTTCTCCATACGCCGGTGACACAGACCGCGTGGCGGGAACGGATAGGTCGCGTGAGAGCGAAACTGGGGGGAGCGCCGGCCCAGCAGGACCGTGTCATTTTGCTCGCAATCGTAGCAGAGGGGCTTTACCATGGCATCACAGGCAAAGAGCTGTGGCTTCCCGGCAAGTGCACCGACGTCCCTCCAAGTCTGGTCAAGCGAATTGACCAATGTTTCAGATGGGCTGCCGCCCTCGAGCGGGGCACACTGCCTGGCGGCTGGAAAGCACTGCTTGCGAATCTGTCCGAAGGTGCATGCGACAAGAGCTCCATCATGGAGCTTTGGGCACGTTGCCAAGACGCGGTTGAGGAGGCTGTGGCGGCTTCACTGCCGGCCGACAAGCTGTGCAGCAGAACCTGCGAGCCGGTCAACTGCAACTTCGGCTTCCGGCTTGCGGCCCTGCTCCAAAGTCGGGATATGCCCCAGCAATCCCTCAAAGCCGGATACGCGTCGCGGCTGGCGGACGAGAAGACATGGTCGCCGCACACGGTATCCACGCCCATTCAAACGCCGGATTACGCCCGAATGCTCTCGCGCGAGAATTTCTGGGAGGACTTTAAGAACAACGTCGACTGGGCTGTACACGCGGGAGATTCTAATCGTCAGGAACTGCGGCGAGGGTCGTTCGCATCCTGGCTCGAATACTGCGTGCTCACGGCATTCGAGTTCTACGCAACCGGCGGTCCGGAGGGTTACGGCAACTCGACGCACTACATGACACCGATATACCGATCCGGCGAGCCGTTCGGGCTGTTCTTCGTGTTCATTACCGACAACCCCGATGACGGCACGGGCAAGGACGGAGGAGAGACGTACTGCAAACCACCGCCACGAAATGTCCCGAAGCTGTCTAGACCATCTCCCGAGCGTTGGGCGCAGACTATCTGGCTGAAGGGCCTAGTCGAGACAGTCAGACCACAGCTTCAGGAGTACGCCGACAAGTTCGATTCCCTGCTTTGCCGGGAGTTCACCGAGAAGGTCCAGAGGCTGGTGCTGAACAGCGTCGAGAAGCAACCCAGCCATTCCCTGGATTCCGTACTGCTGGACAGATTCCTCGTGCTCGCCCACGAGGCTTACCCGTATGTCTCGACGAATTCGATTGTAGTCGGCAAGAGGAAGAAGAGGAGGAGTAAAGAAGAGGACGTGCCGCTTTCGGAGAAAGCCAAGTCATTGGTCGGCGTTTTGCAGAAACTTGACGCCGATGTCGGCGACTTTGATGCGCTGAGCCGCGTCAGGGAGCTTGAGGCTTCTGACGCACCGGGTCCGTTCTTCGCAGTGCTTCCCGGACCCTTGGACGACAACTGGAAGAGGGAGAGGGTCTTCTTCAACCGGGCGGTGTTCCGGGATGGGCCCGATGCTGACCAGTGGGTCCGCGAGTGGCGGTTCCGGTGGCGGACGGCCTGGGACGACCTGAACGACTACATCGAACTGGTCCAGCCGATCCGTACGGCACTGAGCGACCTGCTCAAGCGGTCCGCCGGTACCGCGATTCTAGTTGAATCTTACGCGCATAACATTGGGGCGCACAGCCTTGCCGGGTTCAGGGAACTTGTGGACGATTGGCGCAAACGCCTGCCCGCCGCCACAGGGAAGGGGAACTCGGAACTCGCGGTCACGGCGTGGGCTGTGGCTAACCTAGAGAAGCTCGGCCAACACGAGCTGGCACAGGCTGTGCGCAACTACAGCCAGTTCTCGGAGTACGTCTGGTACCTAGAGGGAAAGAGTGCGTTCTGGAACGCCGTGACCGGGGGGCGGGTATACGGGGGCGGAACAAGTTACCTCTGGGATTTGCTCGATGGCCTTGCGAGGAACAACCTGTTCTGCGGCTCGCTTTGCGCCACCGAGCGAAAGCGAAAGCGGGAGAACGGAACGACGACCGGGATCTCGGGCGTCGAGTTTAGGCTTCACGAGGGTGAAAACGGAGAACCAACCATCCTCGGAGTGTCGGACCTTGACGACGACAAGCGGTTCCGCTTCGAAGAGGAAACCGGCGATCAATGTGGCGGGAGGGGCCAGCTAGACGCTTATAGGGCGCGGACCGGCATCCAGTTGAATGACACGCAGTACAACGCAGTGAAGATGTTGCGTGACTGGCTGAGGAAACCCGAAAGCCGTGTGTACCTGCCCGGTGGCATAGTAGGGGCACATGCATTCTACACCATCGTCGAGAACGTCGCCCGGAACGTCAAGCACTGCAAGATACCTGCAGGGGCCATCCCATTGCCGCTTTGCCTGAGAGTCAAAGAAGAATCGGAGCGGTTCACCCTGACCATCTGGCTCGATCTGGAGGCGGAAGATGGGACAGAAGGGGAGGCGAAGACCGTCCAGAAGAGCATCGATGAAATAGTGGACTGGGACGGGTTGCTGGACAATGACAACGCCCCGGTCATGGGCGGTACCTCGCAGAACGTCCTCTGTGCCGGGCTGTTGCTCGGAGACGATTTCGTCGAAACCGAGCGGAAGCAGCTCACGGCAGGCACGGCGGAACGACCGCTGGTGCCGACCGATGAAGCGGGCCACTTGGCCTGGCAATTCCGGGTCTGGAAAGGCGATGACATCAAGCGCTGGGAGGAGTTGAAGTCCGCGAGCGCGTCCGCTCTCGGACCGGTCGGTCGCTTCCGCATCATCACCCTGTGTGACAGGCTTGAATTATGGGAGTTCCTGTCCGAAACATCATCGATACGCCACGCGGTTGGGGATTTCAACGGAAACTTCGCCGAGGCGTACAAGTCTTGGGTTAAGGAAGCTGTCTGTTCCAGCAAACACTATCCCCAAGGCATCAGTGTCATGATAGATAATGAGAGGACCGCGGTCGTCAAAGATGGGCAACTCACCACTGAGGGCAACGCAGGGTCCGTTCCCGAGGAATCTGCACGCTTCCTCTTCGCGCACGGCGAGCGCAGGGCCCTGGATGGATGGGGCAGCCCCATCAAGTACAAGCAACACATCGGCTACGGGCCAATCATCAGAGACAAGCTGAGAGACACCGTGCTCCGAGACAAGGACAAGCTCCCATACTGGTGCGAGCTGCTGGAGACGGCGGCGTTGAAGATAGGCATCGTGGACGGGCGGCTCTACAATGCGTACAAGGACACACTGTCCGGACCCGAGCAGGACGTACTGAAACGACTCGGAGTCCAAGCAGTCGAAGAAGACGAGAAACTGCTCAACGGACTCACGCCCGGGCACTTCCTGGTCGTCCATCTCTCTTTCCTCGAGATGCTCTTGGATAAGGGCGGGTTCAGCCCTCGGTGGACCAGCGACAAGTCGAACAAGGGCACGCTGGCCGTTCGGCGTTTCTTGGAGGGCAAGACAGCCAGCAATTTCGACTTCATCATCGTCACGACGGGCCGCGCGCGAGACTGGCAGAGCGGGCTCGGCCGAAACGAACTGGCTCGCGTGAGGTACATCCCGATAGAGAACCTGAAGGCTTGTTTCCGAGATGGCCCGCGGCTGGACTCCGATTCCCTTGGCGCCGGCGTGAAATTTGCGCTTGTCAAGGCTATTCTCGGTTCATAGGAGGGTAGATGACGAACTGGCTCATCCTGGTCGGGCATCAGGACATGGTGAGCTTCGAGACGCTGACTGCGCTCTGCACGAGTCGTCTGGCAGGAACATCGCACCAGCATTCGGAAGTCCAGCGTCTGGACGGATACAACCTTGTCGTCGTGTGTGCGGACGGGCCTGTCTCCGTTGAGAACTACGAGGCGCTGTTCGCGTCACTGGGAGTGCGGGGCGGCGAGGACCGTGTCGTGGTCTTTTGCCATGGAGGACGAGATTACTTCGGCAGCGGCGGCTCTCCATCCGAGGTGGCGGATGCATTCATGGGAAGTTTCCCCGGATTTCTTTTCCGATCGTTTCGGGCTACCGAAGAACGCAAAGACAGCAACTACCCCTACTGGTACACTATTCAGGCCCACGTGTGGCTAGCGCAAGGACAAAATGAGGCCCAAGGCCTGTCCCGCTGGGAAGGTGCGCCGCAGTGGGACGAAATCGCAAGCGCAGCAGCGCCAAAGCCGGCGAGGCCCCTGTCCGTCCTGAAACACGATATCGCTCACTTTTTCGCTCCGTTGGACCTTGACCTGCAGCACGCGGCCACGCTGCCAGCTGCCCAGCAACCGGCCTACATCGCCGACGCGCTGAAGGGCGGCGACTACTACCGGCGGCGGCTGGCAGACCTGTGGTGGGTTGTGGTCCGGGGTCGTGTGGATGGAAAGACCTGGCTGGTCGAGAGCGAGCCGTGCGCGCGGCCGGAGAGCAGTGAACTGCCTGGCCGCCTATTGGAGCCGTCCCGCGGCCGGGATGCTCTCTTACGGGGCGCCGAGGACCGGTCAGTCGTCGAACTTATCGACGATGACGCGCGACAGGATTCCGTGGTGCGCAGTGTCTGGCCGAGCTTGCTTGCGTTCTGCGGGCTGACCTCGAGTGATTCTGGGCCCTTCGACACTCGTGCCATCCGTCCAAGTTGTAGGGAATTCGGCGATAAGGCAGACGCGCCGATTTTCGAGTTCGTCTGTCTATTGGATGGCCTTTTCGGAACGTCGAAAGGGACAGGAGTCACAAAAACCAGTGTGACACGGCTGCTCAGCCACTTCGCGAATCTCGAGTCCGGGGACGGCTGGCGGGTCACACGGCATGACACGCCGATCAGGTCGCTCCACGACTGGGCGCTTGCAGTGGACGACTGTCTGGGGACTATCAGGGACCACGCGAAGGGCTAGTACCGTGTCAAAGAGCACGCGCTGACCAATCCAGATGCGGCGTATCCTGGTAGTTGATGACGACGGCGAATTTCGGAACACGCTGGTCCGCACGCTTGCAGTCCACTACAACGTTGTTGGCGCGGCGAACGCCGCCGAAGCCCGGGCCGCCTTGGCTCACGGCGTGGCGTTGGTACTCCTCGACATCCGGCTCGTGTCCGGCCAGCCCGGAGACCGGGAGGGTCTTGACCTGCTGCGCGAGGTTCGCACTGAGCACCCCCATGTCCCGGTAGTGATGATCACTGCCTTCGGGGAACTTGACACGGCGGTGGAGGCAATGAGGCTCGGCGCGGCGGACTACCTGCAGAAGGGTCGGGTCGAGCTGCGTGACTACCGCCGGGTGATAGACGGCCTGCTCGAGCAGCGCCGGCTGGCCCGACAGGTTGACCAGCTACGTGAGGACCTTGACCGTCTGGGGTCTTCTGCGCTTGTTGGGAACTCGCGGGCAATTGCGGAGGTCCGACGTCAGACTGCCATGGTAGCTGCGGACGGACGCGCGACGGTGTTGCTTACCGGCGAGACCGGCACTGGCAAGGAGCTGGCCGCGCGGCTGATTCACCGACAAGGCTGGCGGCGAGAAGGGCCTTTTGTAGCCATCGCTCCGTCGGCATTCGCCCCCAGCCTATTCGAGAGCGAACTGTTCGGGCACGAGAAGGGTGCGTTCACCGGAGCGGATAGGCTTCGTGCCGGTACGGTCGAGAAGTCCGATGGCGGTGTTCTCTTCCTGGATGAGATCGGCGACCTAGATGTCGGAGTCCAGGTCAAGCTGCTGCGGTTGCTCGAGAGCTGGTCGTTCACTCGCGTAGGTGGCAGTGACGAAGTCAATGTGGACATCCAGTTCATCGTCGCTACCAACAGAGATCTCAAGGAGCAGATGAAGCTCGGCAGGTTCCGTCAGGACCTATACTTCCGACTGAATGGAGTGGAGATTCACTTGCCGTCACTGATGGAACGGCCCGAGGATGTTACCTTGCTTGCTCGGCACTTCCTCGAAAGACAGAGGCTGGTCGGCAATACCCACTGCAACTCAATCGCGGCCCCTGCACTCGCAAATCTGCGGGCCCGCGAATGGCCCGGCAACGTAAGGGAGTTGAGGAACTGCGTGGAGCTTGGAGCGATGCGCGCCGACTTTGACGGCCGCACGGAAGTGAAACTGGAAGACCTGCCCGGGGCCTCCCGCAGTACCCTCGCGGGCGACCGAGCGGCTGATGCCCTGCCGGATTCTGGCGGTGACCTGAAGGAGAGGTTGGCTGAAGCCGAGCTGGCCTACGTCGAGGGCGCACTCAAGCGAACAGGAGGGAGAAAGGTCGCCGCGGCCCGGCTGCTGGGTCACACGGACCGCTTCGCGCTGCTCCGTCGGGTCAAATCAATTCTCGAGCAGTATCCGCGTCTCGTTGACCGCTATCCTTTGGTTAAGGAGGGATACGTTGGCCGATAGGCATGCCGGCCTGTCCAAGGTGCTGTTTCTGGGCCGCCGCTCCGGTGAGTCGGATTTGGGCGAGTCGGTCCGCCGCGTCATAGACAAGCGGGCGGAGGTCGTATTCCAGACACCCGAGAGTCACGACGAAGCAGCGTGTGTCATCGTTGACCTGAACGACACCGGACTGGAGGAACCAGGTTCCGCTCAGCGTCGCCTGGTGGACGAGGTGCTACTCAAGTGGGAGAAGCTGCCTCATGTCCTGCTGCTCGGTGCTGAGCGGCGAGGGATGACGGAGTACAACCGCGACTACGGGCCGTTGGGCCGTCTCTCCGAGATACAGCTGTTCACTGAGCTTTGCCCGGAGTACCACAGTTTCCTCCCCTTGCCCTGCCTTTCTGCCGACATCGCCAATCTTGTAACGGCGTGCCGGGACCAGGTTGTGCGCGACAACCCGTTTCTCGGTTTCGCCAGTGCAGTTTCGGACTGCGGCAGCTTGGCGGGAGACGTTGCCAAGTGGCTCGGAAAGCTCAGCGTGCAGGACAGCCGCTCGGGGGGTAAGTCGCGTGCGACCACTCCATGGGCTGAAGCTCATGGCCGCGAGTTGCGCCACGCCGCCGGGCAGTTGGCATCGAAGAGTACGAGCAACGGCCGCGTTGTCACTGTCTTCGAGAAGGCCACCACTATCTTCGGGACGGCGGGCGAGTACACTCTGCCAGCCGTTGTGGAGTCGAAGAAGCGCGACGAGTCGCATGGCCGCATCGACTTCCACATTCAACTCTACAGCCTTCTCATCGGACTCGTGCGACACAAGAAGAGACTGGCATTGACTGGAGAAGGGTGCGTCAACGTCTGCCTGATTGAAGACAATCTCGAGGACAGCAGGCTTTATCTGCACAGATTCAGACTTGAGGAACTCCTCACGGGGTACGTGGGGCAGGACAGGGTCAGATTCTGGCAATGGGACGGCGGGCATCTGCGGAGCTTGAAGGCGACGCTGGAGTCCGAACTTGCCGATGCGGGAGGCGCGCAACCCGCCGTTTTCGTTCCCCCAAAGCCCGTGTCCAGCAACGGCGATGGGTCACTTGCCAGCTTCGACGACATAGACTGCGTGGTGGTGGATCTGCTGCTGAAGGACGGCGTACGCTACTACAACGGCATCGATTTCGTCAGGCTGTTGACGAATACGCATCCCGAGGTTCCGGTCATCGTGCTCAGCAAGAGCACGGACGCCTGCGACTTGAAGCGGTCCTTCGGCGGCGGAGCGAGCTACTACATCCTGAAGGAGAGAGTCCTAACCCTGCTCGACCACTACTATGATTACTTGGACGAACTCGGCAAGCTGGTTTGGCTTATCAGGGACGAGGGGTTGAGGCGCAACTTGCTCGGCAACCTGCGCTATTGGCATTTCAAGCGGGACCTGCTGTGGTTCGGCAACAAGTGCTACCACATCGTTGACCACGCCTTCAACCATATGAGCAATGTCTGGAATATCACTCAGCAGGTTGTCTATCCGCTTCTCACTAGGCCCGGTGCCCGATACGAGGACGATGACCTCTACGCATTCTGTGCTGCTGTCTGGCTGCATGACATCGGGCACAAGGGGAATGCGCGCTACGGCGTTCCCCATGAAGTCCGTGATGCCCACCCTCTTTTGTCTGCGGAGTTGATCCTGCAGAACCAGCTAGATTACCGCATCCCACTGCAACACAGCGCCGACCGAGGCAGCAATCCCTATAGCTACCCGGCTTTTACGCGCGAACGTTCGGGGATTGCCCGTCTCCGTGAGCGAATAGCTGAACGCGGGACGCTCACGCTAGTAGAGAAAGTGGCACTGCTAGTTGCCTTTCACAAGGACAACTGCCCGATTCTGAATTCTGAGTCGCTGGAGTTGGGGCGCATCCCGCTGGACTATTTCGAGGGCGGCAGCCGGAGCGGTCAACTTAATACCCTTGAGAGTATCGTCGGAACCGATTCAAACCTGCTCAAGTACGCTGCACTGCTGCGCTTCATTGACGGGCTGGACATCAGCCGCTACCGCGTCGGCGACCGCAACGAGCGAGGCGAGAGAAGGCGTGTAGTGGAACGGGACCTGGCGTTTCACTTCCGCGCGCTTCGAAGCGAAGTGGAACGTCTGGTCATAGCGATCCAGTTGCGTCCAGGCAAATCGGAGGAGTTCCGTCGGCTGTTCTTCACGAACGTCCGCGACGCCATCCTGACCCGACAGCACGTGCCGTCGGACGTGCGCCGGGAACAAGACAGCTTCCTGCACGGACTGGATGAGCACCCGGACCTTGAAACGTATCTGCAGTTGGTGAAGCACTGCTGTTACCTTTCCGTCCAGACCGGGCACTTCGACCTTCATGCGTCGATTGACAGGCTGGAGATAGGCTTCTTGCCGGGTGCTGCCCCCCGCCTCCATGTCCGGTACCATAGCAACAGGAGTCGCGCCGAGCTCCTTGACAGCTCCGTTGTAGGCGTGAAGGAGTACTGGGAACCCGAGGCCAAGTCCATTGCCGCCCACCTGCTGGGCTTCAAGTCCAAGGACAAGGACCACCCGGGCTATGTGATGGACAAGCTGAAGAAGAGCGAGCGCATTCTTAGCGAGCACTGGTTCACGCTTGATGCCGATGATATTGTACTGCATTCCTCTGACGAAGAGGAGCTACGAAGGGGTGACGTTACGGAACACCTGCAGGCTACTTCTCGGCCATAGCCGCACTCCACCACAAGTCACTGAATGCCTGTCAACCAAAGTGGTCGGGCGAGCCGCGATGGTCGGTGGCGTCACCGCCAGGAGCCCGGCTCAATCTAGTTGACGCAGGACTCGTGCGCAGTTCGCACAAAGAGGCGTTGCGCAGTCTAGGGGCAGAGCCCCGATCGTCCTCGCTGACGGCCGTGGCGGCTAGTAGCCCGTCAACCGAACTGGCCTGGCCAGGGAAGCGAGATACTTGTACATTTCCCTTTCCACGACTCGTGATTCGTAGGCGTGGCAGAGTTCTCGGTAGAAGTCGCGCCCGCCTTGCTCATACACGTGATAGAACCGGTCTCCACCGAACAGCTCCTCGGTCGTGTTGATACCCAGACACTCTGCGGCTTTCGGAAACGCAGTCTTCGTATTGAGCAGCCGGCCAGCGAAGTTCGGAAGCGCCTTTCGGAACTCCTTGCTGACAAAGCTCCGCAAGATCACCCGTCCGGTCGTTTCAAATACGCTTGAGTCGCCGCCAACATTTCTCTCGTCAGCCCGCTTGAGATGCGGCACCGAGAGGATTCTACCCTCGATGTCTTCTGGCAGAAGATACTCACCTTCGGTTTCGCATTGCTTTGCTTCCCATTTGATCGCCTTCTTGATCTCTTTGTCGACGTAGCCGTAGTCAATAATGGTGAGATGAAACGGGCTGACTCCTCTCAGTTGGCGCATGCGAGCGACCGTCTCTTCGCCTATTTCCCACCGGCTTGGCTGCTCAGTACTCTGGACGACGTTGACATCCAGTGTCTCCACGGTTGGCTTCAATATATACTCACTGGTTTCCGCGATCAGGCCCTCAAACAAGCCTGACAGGGCCTCATTCATCTTGAGGTCGTCGTCAATCAGCAGGATACGGAACCGCAGTTCTCTTAGCATATTGCTGCCTCCTTTCGAGCAACTCTTGCCTCGGTGCGCACTCCTTTGTGCTAGTCGGTTACATGAGTCTGCTGCACGTCAGCATTGAATCATAGGAGGGATTCTGACTCGGTCAAGTGCTGTGAGTCTGCATCCCCCAAGCCATCTCTGAGGTATTGACGTCGCGGCTGGGCCGGCTATGTTACTGTCCATGGTTCGGCCCGAAGGTGACCTAGATCTGGGCCTGACGCCCTGCTGCGGGCCCATCCCCGGCATGCGATGAGCCTTCTTCGACGGCGAAGGCGGTTCGTCAGGAGCACGGCCCGGATTCGGTTCTGGCTCAATGTGCGTCGCAGGCTTTGGCAGATTGGCGAGTTCTTGCGCCGGACGTTCCGGCGCCGGGCCGAACGCCGAAATCGAGGAGGTACAAATGAGCAAGAGAAGTAAGTACGTTTATCATCTTGGCCTTGATTTGAGGAAGACCGCGGGCGCGCAGTATGCGCTCTTGCCCGGGGATCCGTTCCGAAGCGAGGCGATTGCGCGGGCACTCGCAGGAGCGACAACTAATCAAATAGGGACACTTCCCGTTTTTCGGTCCGCTGTTCTGATTTCTGACTGCCGGGTTGTGGTAGGAGCAGGAGCGGAATGACCGACAGGCCGTCCGCTTGACATAATCCGCGTCGGTCATATCTTTGTCTGAATGAATACCGTCGGCTACGGGATCAGCTTCGGCCGCTACTTCCATAGGTACGTCCTGCCGAGATTACCGGAGGGAATCAAGGTAGACATCAGGAAGGTGGAGAAAGAAATCGCGAAGATGCTGAGAGAAGAAAACTGTAAGGGCCGGAAACGGGAGGGACTTCGATGCTCAGTGAAGACTTGAGAAAGCTCCTCGCTCACGGTGAATCAGTGACTGTTGAGTTCAAGGAGAGCTTCAGCCGTGAGGCCATCGAGACCGCCGGAGCGTTTGCCAACACCCAGGGTGGTACGGTCTTTATCGGACTCTCGCGCCGTGGTCGGCCGGTAGGGATTCAGACCGACCCAGATACGCTGAAGGACTGGGCGAATCAGATTGTCCAAGGCACCGAACCACGTGTGATTCCTGACGTGAGAACCCTGACACTCGCAGGTGAAGCCATCGTTGCCATCCACATTAGGGAGTCGCCGATCAAAGCGGTGTCGGTCAGAGGTAGATGCTACCGGAGGGTCGGTGCGAGCAACCGAGTGATGACCCCGGCCGAGATTGCCGAGATGCACCTGCAATCAGTCGGCTCAAGCTGGGACTTGCTGCCGGCACCGAACAGGAGGATGACCGACATAGCCCCGGAGAAGGTGAAGGATTACATCCGACGTGCCAACGCCTCAGGCCGGAGGCGCATTGCAGAAGGTGAAGACTACCTGCGCGTGCTGCGCAAACTGGGACTTGTCAAAGACGGCCGGCCGACCTGGGCTGCAATCCTGCTTTTTGGCAGGGAACCCCAGCGAACCCTATCACAAGCTGTAGTTCACTGTGGCCGGTTCAAACAGGAAACACTGGTGATAGATGACCGGATGATCGGCGGCACGATATTCGAGCAGGTCGAAGATACGATGCAGTTCATCCAGAAGAACATCAATGTCAAGTTCGTCATCACCGGCAAGCCGGCACGAGACGAAATCTGGGACTATCCGCTTGAAGCCTTGCGCGAGGGGGTAGTCAACGCAATCTGTCATCGCGACTACACAATCCCGTCCAACACGGATGTCCGGATTCACGACGACCAACTCGAAATCTGGAGTCCGGGTGGCCTGCTT
Source organism: Caldifarciminota bacterium (assembly GCA_030612625.1). Lineage (GTDB taxonomy): Bacteria > Hydrothermota > Tepidihabitantia > Tepidihabitantales > Tepidihabitantaceae > UBA3079. Next base: position 11,015 of record JAUWNN010000003.1, on the reverse strand, counting down.
CTAGGAATCACCATTGAAGACCTTTTGCGGCCCCATCCGTCCGTGCTCAGAAACAAAGGCATCGCCGCGGTGCTGTACGATATCGGCTGGATTGAAAAGTGGGGTTCGGGCATTGACAAGATGCGTACTCTCTGCACCAAGGCCGAGCTTCGCGAGCCGGCATTCGAGGAGCAGGCTCACGGGTTCAGAGCCGTGTTCAGAAAGGAAGTCCTCACCGAAGAGTATCTTCGGAGCCTTGGGTTGAATGAGCGTCAGGTGGCAGCGGTCAAATATATCCGGGAACACGGAAACATAACGAACCGGGAGCACCGTAGCTTGAATACAGTGTCGCGCCAGACGGCGACAAATGACCTTCGCGTTCTCGAACAGAAGGGCCTCGTCCAGCGCGTGGGCAAGGCGGGCCGGGGAATTGCCTATGAATTGACCAGATTGACCAAGTAATGCCCAAGAATTGCCTATTGAAGCACGCTTCGTTCCATGTGGGTCCAGCCGTTGAGCCCGTGGCAAATACGTCACAATGAGGGGCTAATTAGGAACAGCTACCTATTCCTACGCGCCGTTCTGGTTTCGGCTGAGTGTCTGGACTCGGAGGAATGAACCTGGTTGTTTTCTAGGGCAGGCGGATGAATCGGCTCAGGCAGGCGTCAGAACCGTGCGGCCCGGACGGGCCGGGCTCGAATATCAGGAAATACCCTCCGGCCGGCAAGGTCTCAGTATTCCCCGAAAACCGATATAGGATTGGCCACGAAAGCACGAAATCCACGAAAGATGAACCTCCCGGACCCAGAACTGGTATCACCTACCCGGTGAACGCCAGACCAGCATTCAAGTTCTCTTCCAGGCCGCACGGTTGCTGCTTCTCCGTTTCGTGTTCTTCGTGTCTTCGTGGCTCTATTTCGGTTCTTGGGTATTCCAGGACAACCGTTTCTCGCCCGGTGGTACGGCCAGGCTCTGAACAAGCCTGCCCTGGACATCGTACACCCTGACCTGCTCCTGCCTGTCCGGCATTTGGATGATAAGCCGGTTCCGGGTAATGGTCGGAACCATGCCGGCCCGCGCCGGGCCAGAAGATAAGACGCAGAAACTACCCGCGCCCGGCAAATGAGGCCAATCAAGGCAGGTAGCTGATGGCGCAGGGCTGGGACGGTAAGGGTGTTCATTAGCAGCACGTTCGGACGCGCGTAGCGCGTGTTACAGGTTGCAGGTCTGCAGGTTTCAGGCTAGCAGACTGGAAAGCGGGCCGGGTTCAAGGTAATAGTTGACATAGCCAAATCATAGGTTATTCTGTATACGATGTATATCAATAGGCTAGGTGAGCGGATGCTGACGAAGATTCTTAGCGGAAACAAAGTCGGGATTGTCCTTGGCGCCCGGCAGGTGGGGAAAACGACCTTGGTCGAGCATGTTCTAGCCGGTCGCAAGACATTGTTCCTCAACTTCGACGTCGAGATTGACAAGCAGCGCTTTCTGGCTGCCGCCGTCCTGTCGCCCGCCGACGGTTTGAAGAGCCTGGGCGGTCCCGATGTGCTGGTGGTGGATGAGGCCCAGCGATTGCCCGAGGCGGCACGCATTGTCAAGGGTTGGCACGATTCCCGGTTGCCGTTGAAGATACTTCTGCTCGGCTCCTCCAGCCTGAACCTGCTCGACCAGGCGGCGGAAAGCCTGACCGGACGTAATGAGAAGTTGCAGTTGCCGCCCTTGACGTTCGAGGAAGCCTTGCGTTCCAAAGACTGGTATTCCAATATCTACACGCCGGCCATACTGCGCGAGCAGTTTGCCGCACCTCTGAGGGTGTTTCTGCTGCAATCGCTGGCTTTTGGGGGCTATCCTGAAGTTGTGCTTGCCGAAGACAGGCCGCGCCTGCTGCGCCAGTTGAGTTCGGATTACCTGTGGAAGGATATTCTTCAGACCGGGCTGGTCAAGTCGCCGGACCTGATAAAGCGGTTGCTCGCGCTGCTCGCGCACCAGGTCGGCAACGAGGTTTCAACGCATGAGCTGGCGACACAGCTCCAGATGGCTCGGCCCACGGTCGAGCGGTATCTGGACTTGCTGGAGCAAACGTACGTGGTCTTCCGCCTGCCGTCCTTCAGCACCAACCCCCGAAAGGAGATTACCCGGGGCAAGAAGGTTTTCTTCTGGGACACGGGGATCCGCAACGCGCTGCTGAACGCCTTCTCGACCGAGGAGTTCCGTCCCGATATCGGCGCGTTGTGGGAGAACTGGGTGATCGCAGAGGCGGCCAAGTACAATCTGTTGCGGGGCGGTGTCAGCGAGCTGTTCTTCTGGCGTTCGCGGGCGCAATCGGAGGTGGACCTGGTCGTCAAGACCGGCGACCGCCTGCGCGCGTTCGAGGTCAAATGGCGGTCCACACGCCCGGCCGGCCGCGCATTCCACGCGCAGTATGGGGTCGCCGTGCAGCCGGTCAACTCGGACAATCCCTTCATCGGTGAGCAAGTGGAGGTTTGTTGACAAGTTGCAGGTTCACAGGGTCGCAAGTGACAGGTTCACAGGTCGAGAGGTTACAGACACGAGGCGGGTTCCAGGTGACAGGTTGCCAAGTTAGCATGTTGAAGTAGGAGGAACTGGACATGGCGCGAATCGAGAGGTTTGAGGATATTGAGGCGTGGCAGAATGCGAGGGAGTTAGTGAAGCAGGTCTATCAGGTTACGAGGAAGGCGGGGTTTGCTCGTGATTTCGGTCTGAGGGACCAGATACAGCGGGCAGCGGTTTCGGTCATGTCCAACATCGCCGAGGGGTTTGAGCGGGGGAGTAACAAAGAATTCACGCAGTTCCTCTTCATCGCCCGTGGTTCGGCCGGTGAAGTGCATTCACTCGCGTACGCGGCCCGGGGGGACCTCGAGTATCTCGACGACACCGAGTTCCGCACCCTCTCAGAGGCCGCTGCTACGGTTTCCAGACAGGTTGCCTCCTTCATACACTACCTGAAGAAAACCGACTGTCAGAAGTCGTGAAGCAGTTACAGGTTGCAGGTTCCAGGTTGCAGGTTCCAAGTTGCAGGCTTGACGCTGGAACTTGACGACGTGGAACCTGTGAACCTGAGACCTGACTTTGACTTACGCTGGGGCATGACCGGAGAGCAGTCACAGCGCAGCCTTGAAGATTCATCGCCGGGGCTTGACATTTCGATGCGGATAGGTTAGAATGCCACTGTGATTGCCCGACCTACCGACAAGGCAATTCTCCGCGACCTGATGGCGGAGTTTCCGGTCACGGCCATTCTGGGGCCGCGCCAGTGCGGCAAGACCACGCTGGCCCGGGAATTCGCCGCGGACCATTACTTCGACCTGGAGAATCCGCGCGACGCGGCCATGCTGGCCGAGCCGCAACTGGCGCTGGAGTCGCTCTCGGGGTGGATTGTCATTGACGAGGTCCAGCGTGTGCAGAATCTCTTCCCGCTGATTCGCCATCTGGTGGACACGCGCAAGAACCAGCGCTACCTGATTCTGGGCAGTGCTTCGCGCGACCTCTTGCGCCAGTCCGCCGAGTCGCTGGCTGGCCGCATCGCCTTTCACGAGCTGGGCGGGTTGCGCCTGGGCGACATCGGCACGAATCACTGGCGCAAGCTCTGGCTGCGCGGCGGACTGCCGCGCTCATACACCGCCCGCACGGATGAACTGAGCCGCCAGTGGCGCGAGCAGTATGTGGCGACGTTCCTTGAGCGTGACATCCCCCAACTGGGCATCACGATTCCGGCCGCGACGCTGCGCCGGTTCTGGCTGATGCTGTGCCACTATCACGGACAGGTCCTCAATTACAGCGAGTTCGCCCGTTCCTTCGGCGTGTCGGACATGACCGTTCGACGGTATCTCGATATTCTTGAGGGTACGTTTATGGTCCGCCTGCTGCAACCGTGGCACGTCAGTCTCGGCAAGCGGCTGGTCAAGCGGCCCAAGCTCTACATTCGCGACTCCGGGTTGCTTCACGTGCTACTGGCCATCCGTTCCGCGCGCGACCTGGCGGCCCACAACAAGCTGGGCGCTTCCTGGGAGGGTTTCGCCCTCGAGACTACCGCTCGGGCCATCGGCAAGCGCAGCGAGGAGCTCTGTTTCTGGGGCACTCATTCCGGCGCCGAGGTGGACCTATTCTGGCAGGAACGCGGCCGGAACTGGGCGATTGAGGTCAAGTATGCCGACGCCCCGCGTTTCACTCCTTCAATGGCCAGCGCGCTTGAGGACCTCGACCTGACCCACCTCTGGGTCATCTACCCGGGCGACCGGGCCTATCCGCTCGCGGACAAAGTCAGCACCTTGCCGCTGGCTGCGGTTGAGGAACGATGGCAATACCCGTGACACAGGTTACAGGTTGACAGGTTTCAGGTTCACAAATTGACAGGTTCGAAGGTTGGCAGGTGCCAGGTTGCAGGCACGAGGCAGTTTCCAGGTAACAGGTTGCCAAGTTAGCAGGTTGAGGTAGGAGGAACTGGATATGGCGAGGATTGAGAAGTTCGAGGATATTGATGCTTGGCAGGACGCGAGAGAACTGGTTAAGTTCGTCTATCGAGATATTGGGGACATAATACTATTTATTGACAGGGCCAAGGGGTTCTGGCAAGCTTGGGCATGGCCGGAATTGCGCGGGTGGTAGCGCCCGGCATTCCGCACCACGTCACTTGGCGCGGCAGCCGCAGGCAGCTTGTGTTCTTCTGAGAGAACCTAAGGACGTTATTCATGTTTTCCGCGCCGCCCGCTTGACTCATAACTCGACATATACTTGACTTGCGAGTGAAGAGAGCGGATGAGAGGATGGCTCGGAAAAGGAGTCTGGCTATGCGGAGGTGGCCGGGTTTGCCCAATCAGGAGGAATAAATCTGGTTGTTCTCTAGGGCAGGCGGATGAATCGGCTCAGGCAGGCGTCAGAACCGTTCGGCCCGGACGGGCCGGGCTCGAATACCAGGAAATACCCTCCGGCCGGCAATGTCTCAGTATTCCAGGACAACCGGTTCTCGCCCGGTGGTACGGCCAGGCTCTGAACAAGCCTGCCCTGGACATCGTACACCCTGACCCGCTCCTGCCTGTCCGGCAATTGGATGACAAGCCGGTTCCGGGTAATGGTCGGAAACGTGCCGGGCTCGCTGTCCAAGACAGGTACCGGTCTTGCCCGGTCATGCCGGGCCCAGAACTCCTGGTACGCTTCAAGAACCGTCCGGCAAATCTCAGTCGTGTGGTAAACAGCTTCGGCTTCACTCGGGCCACCCGGCCATTCGGCTTCGCGCTGCGCTGTCAGCTCGAATATGGCCGACTCGGCAGGCGCAAAAGACTCAAGAACCCCATAGAGGCAAAAAGTGTTTATGGCCGATGGATGCTCGCTGTCAGAACAGACGTATTCCCGCACCATAAGGGCTTCGTCACAAATCTCTGACCGCTCGGGCCCGTTCAAGGCGTCCGGCACGGGCCCGGCCTGAACCCAGACCGGGACCGGCAGGCAGGATTCAGGCGGGCCCAGAACCACCCACATCATTCCTTTGCCTGCCGGCTCATCCGGTCTGGAACCAGTTATTATCTCGACCGACCGGGTGCTGGAGCGGCAGATTGTACTGGTGGCCGGCACGTACCCATAGGGCAACTCCCCGCAGGTTCCATAAAATGGCAGGGGGTAGGGGTTGAAATCAACCGTACCGATATCCCGGGCAAGGGTCTGGACAATGAACCGAACCGTGATTCGGTTTTCCCGCCTGGCCGGCACAACCAGTTGCATGGTGCGTTCGTACCGCTCCCTGCCGAGCTGGCGACTGGTGTCGCCTGACATTGAGTAGTTAGCCCGAATGAGAAATCCGAGCGATTCGTCATCCGCATCGTACCGGACATACCAGGTGTTTGCTGCCTCAAAGATTGAAGTCATTCCGGTTGAGTCAAATACCCCGAAATTGGCCGCAACTTCCCGGCCCACGATATTGAGCGAGTCCATCAGCCTGGCGAAATCCTCGACCGTTGCGCAACTTGCGAGCGCCAGCTTCATCACCAGCCCGTCATCGCCGCCGTCGCCTCCGATGTTATAGGAGTCGGAATTCATGACAGCGAATCCGGCCTGGTTGATTCCGGCCCAGACTTTCAGGCTCTCGCCGGCATACACATTGGCAATATACCGATACCGGCCGTCCGAGAAAAAGCGCAACTCCTGGTTCGGGTTGTCCACATCCCGGTTTTTCCATAAGACTGGACGGCCGTCCGAAGTCGAGCCCGGACCGAAAGCTCCGATGGTGCAGGCGGTAGCTGAGCTAACCGCCAAAAGCACAAAGCCGCAAATCCAAATGACAAAATCCAAAGGCCTATTTAATGACCTAAGCTCAAAATCCAAAATCAGACCCCGCTGCGATTTGAACTTTGGGCTTTGGACTTTGGGTTTTCCTTTACGATTTCTTCGAGCAGCGCGGCCACCAGCCTTTTCTCAGAGCAGGTCTTCACCACCTTACCGTGGACAAAGATAGCGCCTTTGCCTTTGCCGCCGGCAATGCCGTAGTCCGCTTCTCTGGCTTCACCCGGCCCATTGACAACACAGCCCATTACCGCCACCGTGAAATAACGAGTGGCGATTGAGGAGTTGCGAATTGCCGGTTTCTTCAGTGCCAGCTTCACCTGCCGGGCAAGCCGGGCCACATCAATCTGTGTCCGGCCACAGGTAGGGCAGGAGTAGACAACCGGCCCGCGCTTGCGCAGGTTGAGGGTTCCAAGAAGCTCGTATGCGGCCTCGACTTCCAGCTTCGGGTCGCCGGTCAGAGAAATCCTGATAGTATCGCCGATTCCCTGTTGCAGCAGCACTCCGAGGGTTGCTGCCGACCGAATCGCACCTTCGAAAGGCAAACCCGCTTCGGTCAAACCAAGGTGAATCGGATAGCGGTAGCGTTGCGAAAGCCGCTGGTTCACCGCAATAGTATCCGGCCCGTTCGTGGTCTTGGCAGAAAGGACAAGCGACTTGAAACCCAGTTGCTCAAAAAGCTCCAGGCTTTTTTCAAGACTTTCTACCATTGCTTTTGCGCTAGGAGAGCCATACTTCTTCAGCACCTTTTTGTTCAGGGAACCGGCATTGACCCCGACCCGGATTGCAGCACCGGACCCGGCCGCAGCCCTGATTATTTCCTTCACTTTCCAGGAAGCACCGATATTGCCCGGGTTTATTCTGACTTTGTCGAACCCGGCTTTGATTGCGGCCAAGGCCAGCCGGTAATCGAAATGAATGTCCGCAATAAGCGGCAGACCGGTGCGTCCCCTGATTTCGGGCAGCACGGCTGCTGCCGACTCATCAGGCACGGCCAGCCGGACCAGCTCGCAGCCGGCCCGCTCCAGCGCCCGAATCTGACGAACAGTCGCCCTGACATCACTGGGAGGAGTTTTGGTCATTGACTGGACCGCAATCACCGCACTGCCACCGATGGAAATCGGCCCTATTCTGACCCGGCGGGTCCTGCGACGTTTCGAGGGTGACACCCTTGCGCTGCGCAGGGTGTCACCCTTACCCACTCGATACGCGCTCAACCTGCGCTCCCAGGCTGGCAAGTTTCTTTTCCAGCCGCTCATACCCGCGGTCGAGGTGGTAGATTCGGAGAACTTCAGTCTTGCCCTGGGCCACAAGCCCGGCAAGCACCAGTGCGGCAGAAGCACGCAGGTCTGATGCCATCACCTGGGCCGAGCAAAGCCGCTCCACGCCCTGGACTACAGCCATGTTGCCGTTGATGTCAATGCGGGCCCCCATCCGATTCAGTTCCATCACGTGCATGAAACGGGCCTCAAAGATGTTCTCGGTTATGATGCTGGTACCGCGGCCAATACTCAGAAGCGCGGTGAACTGAGCCTGAAGGTCGGTAGGAAAACCCGGATAAGATGCGGTGCTGATATTTACCGGTTTGGGTCGTGCTCTCGCGCTGACGAGCATCGTGCGTCCCCGGGTTTCAACCACAGCCCCGGCCTGGCGCAGTTTGTCAATAACCGTCACGAGGTGCTCAGGCCGGCAGTTGCGAATCTTGACTTTGCCTCTGGTCAGGGCCGCGGCAGCGGCAAGAGTGCCGGCCTCAATCCGGTCCGGAATCGGACGGTGCACGGCTCGGCCGAGCTGGGCAACTCCGCGGATGCGGACTTCGGCTGTGCCGGCACCTTCCACCCTGGCGCCCATCTTGTTGAGGAATTCGGCCAGGTCAACCAGTTCAGGCTCACATGCCGCACCTTTAATCACCGTTTCACCTTTGCTCAGGACCGCGGCCATCATCACATTGGCGGTTGCCCCGACACTCGGCCCTTTTGTGCCTTCAAGCGAAACCTGAGCCCCGCGCAACTTCCGCGCCCGGGCATCGATATACCCGTGTTTCAGTTCAACCCGGGCCCCGAGTGCAGCCATCCCTTTCAGGTGCAAATCCAGAGGCCTGGATCCGATTGCGCATCCGCCCGGCAGCGACACCCGGGCTTCTCCGAACCGCCCGAGCAAAGGCCCGAGCACATAATAGCCGGCCCGCATCTTGCGGACGATATTGTAAGGAGCCTGCTTTTCAAGAGGGCCGGGCGCTCTGATGCGGACGGTGCGGCCGGAAACCGAAACTCCGGCCCCGACCGCTCGCAGGAGCCGAAGCATAGTCCTGACATCCTCGAGTTGCGGCACATTGCGAATAGTGCACTCCTCTTCGGTCAAGAGACAGGCCCCGAGAATCGGCAGCACCGCGTTCTTTGAGCTGGCGACTGTGACTGTTCCTTTAAGAGGCCGGCCGCCGCGGATGATAAATCGGTCCATGTTACCGATACATTCTTGACCGGAGAAACGCAAAGTCAAGCCGAAGGAACAGAAAGAGGGTTTAAGGAAAAAGGGTTCCAGGGTTCCAGGGTTCTAGACTTCTAGACTTGAACCCTTTGCCCCTTGACATTTGGCCTGACGGTTCTATATTCATAACGCATTATGCATTACGCAAGACGCATTACGCTGGAGGCGTTATGCCTGATGCATCGTGCGTCATGCTTAATTAAGGAGGTGTAATGGTAGCAACGATCGTTGCAGCAGCGCTCCTGGCGATAACCCCGGTCGGCCCAGGTCATGAGGTGTCGAATCCGCCCATCTGGGGCGGCGGCGGCCCGGACGCTTACGGCTATTGCTGGTTGGATTCGGATACCACCTGCCCGGGTGCGCCCACATACAACTGGGTGGACATCAAAGGCGTCGGCACCCAGGTCACCGGGCTCGGTGACGACAATGTAGTCGGCCCGTTCAACCTCGGCTTCGACTTCCCTTACTACTGGTATCAGGTCAGCCAGATTTACGTCGGCTCGAACGGCTACATCGCATTCCACGACAACGCGCTTGATGGCCATCCATTCCAGCACATGCCAAGCACTGAACGGCCCAATAATCTCTTGTCACCGATGATGAGCGACCTTGACCCGAGTGCCGGCGGCACGGTCTGGTATTGGAGCAACACCGCGGCCGACACTTTCATCGTCCAGTTCGACTCCCTGAAGTTCTGGAACACCGGCGGCAACAACAGCTTTGAGGTCATCATCTCCCGGCCCGACTCCTCGATTACTTTCCAGTACAAGGAACAGTCAGGACAGCCATATAACGGCTGGGCACCGGACAACAACCAGACCGGGATTGAGAATGTCGGCGGCAATATCGGGCTCTCTTACCTTTCCGGCACGATCCCGCCCGGCAATATGTACCATACCGAGCTCGCGGTTCTCTTCTTCCCACCCGAATCCACGACCATGGAGATTCACGACGCTGGAATCCGCAATGCGATGAATGACCGCAACGGCGGAATCTTCGTGCTCAACGGACAGCCGGTCACCCTCTGGGCAGTCGCCAAGAACTTCGGCAACCAGCAGGAGTCCGACTTCCAGTCCTTTGTCAAGGTGAAACGGCAGTCCGGCTCGGTCGTCCACTACGACTCGATTGATACCCACGTGCCTGACCCGGCCGATACCGACTCGCTGGTATTTGCCGAGACCTGGACTCCTTCCAGTAACGGCACATTCATTATCGAAATCTACACCGCTCTGCCGGGTGATGTTTTCCCACCCAATGACCTGGCCAAAGTTGAAGTTCATGTTGTTACCCTGCCGGCCACCCTGTCCTATGACAAAGGCACACCCGACCAGTACTTCCACTGGAACGGCCCGGGCGGTTATGGCAACCGTTTCGTACCCCCGGTCTATCCGTGTAATATCACCGGCATCCGCATGAACTCCCAGTCGGCAACCGGGGTCTCGTGCGCATTCGGCATCTTTGACGACAACGGCCCAGGCGGAAGCCCGGGCGACACCCTTTACATCACCAACGTCAATGTGAGCGCACCCCAGTGGTACACCGTCAACCTGCCAACCCCGGCGGAAATAACCGAAGGTGCGTTCTTTGTCGGTGCGATGTCATCGGTCGTGCAGGACCCGGCATTCGGCATGGACTCAGTAGCACCGATTTCCGGTCAAAGCTGGGAATACACCGGGGTCTGGGCCTCGAGCCGCGACCTCTGGGCCCGGGATGCGTGCATGAATGCGATGATTTCGGCCACCGGAATCAACGAGTGGATCGGTCCGGCACCGGCTTCTGCCCCGGTACGGATTGATGTCAGCCCGAATCCGTTCAGCACCTTTGCACGACTGAACCTGGTGAACCCGCGCGGCACCGAACACGGTATCGAAGTCTACGATGCAACCGGCACCCTGGTGCAGACCCTCGAACTTGTCCGGGGCAATGCGGTATTCAACGGACACGACAAAGCAGGATGCAGGCTGGCAGACGGTATCTACTTCGCCCGGCTGACAGGAACTGAATCACCAGTCGCCAAGCTCATCATCACGCGCTAAACGAACAGCTTCATTTACGGCGGGGCATAGCTGCCCCGCCGTTTCTCTCGCCAACAAAAGGAATAAACTACAGATAAACCTAGCGCGGCCCCCGAAGGGCCGCAACCAAACCAGGATTAGCCACGAAATCACGAAATACACGAAACGGAAGTCAACCGCCAAGAACGCCAAGGGAAAAGTGAACCACAGATAAACACAGATGGACACAGATGAGGAGAA